>JAKFXU010000245.1 GCA_021731215.1 Rhodoferax sp. | reverse complement strand
CTTCCACGAAGGGCGGGCACCAGGGAGCCCAAAAGTTCAATACCAGTGGCTGGCCGCGCAATGAATCCATGCGCAGCAGACCACCCTGTGGTGTCGCAAACACCAGCGACCAAAGCCCGGCTTCGGCGCCCGGCGACAAGGATTGCGGCTGGTACTTGCGCCAGCCCAGGCCGGCGCCGGCCAGGGCCGCCGCAGCGGCCACGGCGCCGAACAGCCAGCGGCGCCGTGCACGCGCAGATTTTTCCGTCAGTTCAGTGGGGGGGCTCAAGTCAGTCATGGTGCCTGATCATGCAACAAATGCCGCACTGCGCCTAAATCCCCGCGCGGCAGGCGCCCTTTGGTGTCACGCTTGAGTGCACCGCGCACGTCATCGAGATCGTAGACGAGCAAATGAACGCCCACTTCTGCCTTCAACTCAGGGCAAAAAACAGACAAACTCAGCGCCTCCACCGCTTCGCCATGAAAGCCGGTGACGGTGCGCGGTTGGTACGCGACCTGATGGTCAATCAGCGATATTTCCGCTGATTTGCTGTCATCACAAAATAACTGGATGTAAATGTCCGAGCGTCGCGTTGCCGTGCCGCGCCACACCGCCCCACTCAGGTAGGGCCGAAACGCCGCCATGCGCTCCATCCAAACCAGCGCCAGACGCCGCAGGGCCAGCAACTCGCCCGGTTGCGTGTCAGCGCAGAACAGCGCGATGTACGCCAGCACGGCCTCCTCTATCTCGTCATTGCGCGGCAGCGCCGTGCGCCCCGGCAAGCCCAACTGTTTGAGCGCGCGGCGCTTGGCCGCTCCGTATTCGAGCCCCTCTTGCACCGCCAGGGCGGCCGCGACTTCGGCGATTTCTGATTTCAGGGAATCCATAAGCGCCCATTTTGCACCGGTTGCGCCGCTTGTGCCGGCCTAAAATCTGCGCCATGCACATTCATATTCTTGGCATTTGCGGTACCTTCATGGGCGGCCTGGCGGCATTGGCGCGCGCAGCCGGTCATCAAGTCACCGGTTGTGACAGCGGCGTCTATCCGCCCATGAGCGAGCAGTTGCGCGCGCTCGGCATTGAACTGATGGAAGGCTTTGGCGCCGATCAGTTGGCACTCAAGCCCGACATGTTTGTGGTGGGCAATGTGGTCAGTCGCGCCCAACTGGCCGACGGCAGCCCGAAATTTCCCCTGATGGAAGCCATTCTGGACGCCGGATTACCCTACACCAGCGGCCCGCAGTGGCTGGCCGAGCACGTGTTGCAGGGCCGGCACGTGATTGCCGTGGCCGGCACCCACGGCAAGACCACCACCACCGCCATGACCGCCTGGATCCTGGACTACGCCGGGCTGCAACCCGGTTTTCTGGTGGGCGGCGTGCCGCTCAATTTTGAGGTTTCGGCCCGACTCGGTGGCATGGAAATGGCCCCTGCGGGGGCTGCTTCGTCCCTGGGCCGCCCATTGTTCGTGATCGAAGCCGACGAATACGACACCGCATTTTTCGACAAACGCAGCAAGTTCGTGCACTACCGCCCGCGCACGGCAGTGCTCAACAACCTGGAGTTTGACCACGCCGACATCTTTGACGATCTGGCCGCGATCGAGCGCCAGTTTCACCACCTGCTGCGCACCGTGCCCGGCCGCGGCGCGCATGGCTCGGGCCGGGTGGTGGTCAACGGCCTGGAGGAAAGCCTGGCGCGGGTGCTGCACCGGGGCTGCTGGAGCGAAGTGCGCAGCTTTGGCGCGGCGGTGAGCGACTTCACGGCGGCCGGCGCGCCGTCCGACTTCGACGTGCTGTACCAGGGCCAGACCGTCGGCCACGTCAAGTGGGCACTGAGCGGCGTGCATAACCAGCTCAACGCGCTGGCGGCCATTGCCGCCGCCCAGCACGTGGGAGTTGCGCCCGAGGTTGCCGCCCGCGCCTTGGGGCAGTTTCAAAACGTGAAGCGCCGCATGGAAGTGCGCGGCCGCGTGGCGCGGGCCGGCGCCAGCATCACGGTGTACGACGACTTTGCCCACCACCCCACTGCCATCCGCACCACGCTGGACGGCCTGCGCCGCCAGGTGGGGCCGCTCGCGCGCATCCTGGCGGTGTTCGAACCGCGCAGCAACACCATGAAGCTGGGCACCATGAAAGCCCAGTTGCCCTGGAGCCTGACTGACGCCGATCTGGCGTTTTGCCACGGCGGCGCACTGGGCTGGGACGCGCGCGCGGCGCTGCTCAGCATGGGCGCGCGGGCGCAAGTGGCCGACAGCATCGACGAATTGGTGGCGCAGGTACGGGCCCAGGCGCGCGCCGGCGATCACATTGTGTGCATGAGCAACGGCGGCTTTGGCGGCATTCACCTGAAATTGCTGCAGGCGCTGCAGAATGGCTAGCCGCCGCTTTAGCGCCCACCCGCAGCGCGCAGCGGCGCAAGATCAGCCCTGGAGTTGCCATGTTTTTTGCCATTGATCTCGACACCGTCACGCGCGGCATTCAGCTCGCCGTGGCGCCAGTGTTCCTGTTGACGGCGGTGGCGGCCATGATCGGCACGGTGGCGGGGCGGCTGGCGCGCATCATTGATCGCGCCCGCCTGCTTGAAGAACGAATAGAAGCCGCCGCTGGCAGCGACACGATGGCACCGGCCTATGACGAGTTGGGGCGATTGCGCACGCGCGCACGCTTGGTGAATGCCTGCATCGCCCTGCTCACCTTCTGCGCCATCCTGATCGGGCTGACCATCGTGACGCTGTTTCTGGGCGAAACCACGGCGCTGCAAATCCCACGCATTGCGACGCTCTTTTTTCTGTCCGGCGTGATCTGTTTTCTGCTGGCCCTTTTATGCTTTTTGACTGAAACCGTGCTGGCCACCCGGCTTCTCAAATTCGCTCGCCCCAAGGGCAGCGCATGAGCGTGGCACGCCCGGCTGGCGCCCGCTCAGCGCACTCTGCAACAATAGCCGGCCCAGCCTTCGCTCCTGATCAGGCCGCGCCCCCATGACCCTCCAACTCACCCTACCCGCCGCCCTTGCCAGCACCCTCGCGCAGCATCCGGTGTGGGGGCAACTCGATGACGCCAGCCGCGCGACGCTGGCGTCACAGTTCACGTGCGAAGAGGCGCGCGCCGGGACGGCCCTGCTGGCGCAAGGTCAACTGCAACGCCGCCTGGGGCTGATCCTGAGCGGCACGATGGAGCTGCTCGACCCCGATCTGGGGCTGGGCGTGCGCCTGCAGGGCGGCGCCTTGTTCGGGCTGGGCGCCACGCCGGCGCCGCAACTGGCGACCTGGCAGGCCACAGCGGCGAGCGACTGCCAGATTGCCTGGCTGGCCCCGGAGGCCCTGCTGGCGCTGTGCCAGCGCCAGCCGCAACTGGCGTATTTCTTTTCCTCCCTGAGCACCGCGCGCCGCGGCCATGACGGCGCCAGCCACGCCGGCGAACCCGGTGGCGGGTTGAACCTGCTGAGCACGCCGATCCGGGCGCTGATCAAGCGCGCGCCGATTACGCTGGCGCCCGGCACCAGCATCCGCGCGGCGGCCACGCTGATGCGCGATTTGCGCGTGTCCTCGGTGCTGCTGGTGGAGCAAGACCATCTGTTCGGGCTCATCACCGACCGCGACCTGCGCAACCGGGTGCTGGCGCCGGGGCTCGATATCGAGCGCCCGGTGGCCGACATCGCCACGCTGGCGCCGCTGACGCTGCCGGCGGGCAGCCCGGCGTTCGAGGCGCTGCTGCTGATGGCGCGCCACAACATTCACCACCTGCCGGTGATGGACGGCCAGCGCATCCTGGGCATGATCACCGCCACCGACCTGAGCGAGCAGCACAGCACCTCGGCGGTCTACCTGGCGGGGGACATCTACAAGCAGACCACGGTGGCGGGTCTGAGCCAAGTCAGCGCGCGCACCCAACTGTTGCAACAGCACCTGGCCGCCGCCAACGCCAGCGCTTACAGCAGCGGGCACATCATCACCGCCATTGCCGACGCCTTGACCACGCGGCTGATTCAACTGGCCGAGGCGCAACTCGGGCCGGCCCCGATCGACTATGTCTGGGTCGCCGCCGGCTCGCAGGCACGCAACGAACAAAGCGCCAAGTCCGACCAGGACAACTGCATGATTCTGGACGACCGCTACGATGAGGCGGCGCACGGCGACTATTTCCGCGCCTTCTCCAAATTCGTGTGCGACGGGCTGGCCGCCTGCGGCTACATCCACTGCCCCGGCGACATGATGGCCATGACCGACCAATGGCGCCAGCCGCGCGCGCGCTGGACCCAGTACTTCCAGCGGTGGGTTGACGCGCCCGAACCGATGGCGCTGATGCTGACTTGCGTGTTTTTTGACCTGCGCGCCATACACGGCCAGACCGAGCTGCTTGACACCCTGCGCCACGAGGTGCTGCAGCGCACCCAGGGCAACAGCCTGTTTCTGGCCTACATGGTTGGCAACGCGCTCAAGCACCGCCCGCCGCTGGGCCTGTTCGGCCAGATCTCGCTCATCCGCAGCGGCGAGAACGCGCGCACCATCGACCTCAAGCACAGTGGCATCGTCCCGATCGTGGACCTGGCGCGGGTCTATGCGCTGGCCGGCGCGGTGGCGGCGGTCAACACGCACGACCGGCTCGAAGTGGTGGCGCAGGCCGGCGAGGTCAGCGCGCAGAGCGCGCGCGATTTGCGCGATGCCCTGGAGTTCCTGAGCCAACTGCGGATCGCCCATCAGGCGCGCCAAACGCAACAGGGACAAGCGCCCGACAACTTCCTGGCGCTGGAGGAACTGTCCAACTTCGAGCGCAGCCACCTCAAGGATGCGTTCCAGGTGGTGCAGACCCTGCAAAACGTGCTGGGCCAGCGCTACCAGTCGGGGCGCTTCTAGACGCTGGGCGCAGACGCCATCAGTATTTGAGGCGCGCGTAATAGGTCTGCTGCGCCGCCTCGCGCGCCTGGCGCAGGGTGTGGATGCCCATCGCCTGCAACAGCGGCAGCAGCCGCAGCAGCACCTCAGCGGTGACGATGGCGTCACCGAGCGCGGTGTGGCGCCCCAGCACCGTGATGTTGAAGCGCTCGGCGATGGCCTCCAGCCGGTGCGATTCCTGGTTTGGATGCACCACCGCTGACAGCAGCAGCGTGTCGAGCACCGGCTGCTGAAACACCACCCCGGTGCGGGCCTCCTGCAGTTGCAGAAACCTCATGTCGAAGGCAGCGTTGTGCGCCACCAGCACCGTGTCCTGGGCAAACAGGTGGAACGCCGGCAGCACCGCGCCGATGCGCGGCTGGCCCGTGACCATGTCCTGCGTGATGCCGTGGATCGGAATCGAGGCCGCCGCAATCAGCCGCCCCGGGTCCACCAGTTGTTCAAAGCTCTCCTGACGCAGCAAGCGGCCGTTGACGATGCGCGCGGCACCAATCTGAATGATTTCATCACCCTGCGACGGGTTGAGACCAGTAGTTTCGGTATCGAATACGGTATAGGACAGCCCGGACAGCGCTCGCTCGTCCAGCGCATGACCCTGCTCGCTGACCTGAAACAGATCGAAGTCGTAGTACTCGGGCCGGCTGTCGCTGTGCATGATCTGGGCCGCCTCCAACTGCTCCTGCGCGCTGGCCAGCGGCAGCAGGAAGCGGAAGAAGGCCTGGTGCCGCACACGCTCGCGCTCGAACCACATTTCACCGCCATGGCGCTCCACCACATCGCGCACCGTCAGCGGCGTGCTTTCAGCACCAAAGCGCATGGCATCCATCTCCCAGCTCATCACAGTCTCGCTGTTCATGGCGTGGCCCGACCAGATCAGGTCAAGCTGGGCGCGCGCACCCACGGCCTGCAGCCGCAACTGCAGGAACTTGACCTCGAACTCGTCGACCAGGCGCGCCGCCAGGTAACTGAGCGCCTGAATCAGGCTGAAGCTGTCCACGCGCAGCCAGACCGAGGCCTCCACCTGCGCCAGCGCAACGCAACGCTGGCAATGCGCCTCGATGCGCCGCTGCGCCGCCAGCAGCAGATCGGAACCCATCATTTCCTCCAGCGGCCAGCGCGTCTTGAGGCCCTGCGTGCTGCGCTGCGCCAGCTCGGTAATGCGCTGGCTCATGGCGCTCACTTCCTCGCGCACCACCGTCAGAAAACGCGCGTGCATGCCGGCATTCAGATCGGGGTAGGACAGCATGTCCACCGCCGCCTGCATATTGGCCAGCGACGAGCGACTGCGCTCGGTCAAACCATGCAGCAACTGATCGCGCAGGGTTTCTTCCTCGAAGCTGCGCGTCACGTTGTCGAGCATCAACACGAAGCCACTGACCGCGCCCGACACCGGCGCGCCTGGGCCCGCGTCGGTGCCGGCCCGCACCGGCGCCATCTGCACGCGCAGCAGTTGGCCCGAGGCGGTGCTGGTGACGAACTGGGCCGACGGGCTGGGCGTGCCGCGCGCCAGGCGCTGGTGAATGCTCTCCAGCGCGTGCGCCACCAGCGCGCGCTCGAACACCGCGTAGATCGAGCGCCCGATGCCGATCAGCTCGGCGCCATCAGCCAGCGCCGGCGCCGTCGAGAGCGCGCGAAACTGCAGCCGCGCCTGGTTGTTGTAAAGCAGAATGCGGCCATCCAGGTTGCACACCACCACGCTCTGCGTCAACTCCGACATCAGCGCCGCCAGCCGGTTCTTTTCCTGCTGCACGCTTTGGTTGGCCAGGCTGATTTGCGCCGCCACGTCTTCGCGCAAGCGGTCACGTTGTGAAGCCAGTTGAAAGATCGCTTCGGCCAACGCCTGGGTCTCTTTTGTGCCGCGATGCTTCAAAGGCGCGGCCTTGGGAGCTGCCAGCAGCACATGGGTTTGCTCCAGCAAGCGCGCTGGCGCGCTTGCATAGCGCCGCAACAGCCAGCGCAAGGTAGCCCCGATGATGACCAAACCAAACACCCAGGTCATGCCGATCAGCACCCAACGCGGAGCCAACTGATCAGCGACCAGTGCCCGCTGCGCTGGTTCTAAAGTCGAGGCGATGAGTCCAATCGTCAGCAGCAACCAGACCACCGTGGCCAGGCCAATCGCCGCAATTGCCAGCGTCAGCCGACGATCAAGCTTCATGGCAAGCCGGCCAGCATGTCGGCCACTTTCTGCACCAGTTCGCGCGTTGAAAACGGCTTGGTCATGTAGGCATCCGCGCCCAGCGCCAAGCCCTTGGCCACGTCGGTGTCGCGCCCCTTGGCGGTGAGCATCAGGATCTTGGTCGCCTGCAGCTCGGCGCTGGCGCGCACCGCCTGGCAGACTTCAAAGCCGGTTTTTTTAGGCATCATCACGTCGAGCAGCACCAGGTCGGGCTGTTCGCGCGCGATGACGTCGAGCGCCTCCTGACCGTCGCGTGCGGTCACCACCGTGTAACCCTCGCGCTTGAGCAGGTACTCGAGCGAGATCACGATGTTGGGCTCGTCGTCGGCCACCAGTATTTGCAGGCTCATGCAGTGTCTCCACGTCGTTCATCGGCAACGGCGCTGCCGGGCCCGGTCCAGGGCAGGTAAAATTGAAAGTTGGCGCCTTGACCGGGGCTTGACTCCAGCCACAGGCGACCACCAAAGTGCTGGACAATCTGGCGGCTGATGGGCAGCCCCAGGCCGGTGCCCTGCGGCCGGTTGGCGTCATCGCCGCCCTGGCGAAAGCGCTCGAAAATCAGGCCCTGCTGCGCCAGCGGCACGCCCGGGCCATTGTCCTGCACGCTCAGCGTCAGGCCGCGCTCGTCACTGCTCAGGCTCACCACCACCCGGCCGCCCGGCACCGGCACGAACTTGGCGGCGTTGGAGAGCAGGTTGAGCAGCACCTGCATCAGGCGGTCCGGATCGGCCCTCAGCACCGGCCCTTGCGCTGGCATGGCCATCGCCACACTGCACTGGCGTTCGCGGAACAGCTCGGCGGTGGTGCTGACGGCCTGGCGCACCAGCGCACTCATATCAACCTCGGCGGTGTGCCATTCGGCATGGCCCGATTCGATCTTGGCCAGGTCGAGCACCTGATTGACCAGGCGCGACAGACGCTCCGTCTCAACCACAATGATGTCGATGAACTGGCGCCGCTGCGCCAGGGCCAGCCGCGGGTCGTCGCGCATGAGCTCGGCCAGCGCCCGAATCGAGGTCAGCGGCGTGCGCAGTTCGTGCGTGACCGAGGACATGAAGTCGTCCTTGAGCCGGTCCAGGCTCTTGAGCTGTTCGTTGGCCTGGCGCAGCTCGGCCGTGGCGCGCTCCAGCGAGAGCGACTTTTCCTCCAGCTCGCGCGAGTGGGCGCGCAACTGCGAGGCCTCGTCCAGAATGCGCAGCACATCGTCGGGCGTGAGCGCTTCTTCTTCCACCGCCTGCGCCACCAGCAGCCGGGCCGAGGCGCTGCCCACGGCACCGGCGAGCTGGGTTTCGACAAACTGCACCAGCCGCGCATCGGCCCGGATGGCGTCAACCTGGGGCGCGCCGACTTGGGCCGCGTAGGTCTGGAACAGGGACTGCGCCTTGGGCGCGCCCAAAAAGCGCGCACACAAGCGCAGCAGGTCAGGCACCTTGGCCCGGCCCTGCCAGAACACCGGGCTGGACGCCGCGGTGCGCCCAAACACATCGACAAACAGCAGGGCCTGGCTGGCCTCGCGTCCCGAGGGCGCGCGCCACAGCGACAGGGCGACAAAGGCGGCGCAATTGACCAGCAGACTCCAGAACATGGAATGGGTCAACGCGTCCAGGCCCTGCAGGCCCAGCAGTTGCTCCGGTTTGAGCCAGGCCAGCCCCCACGGCCCCGCAGTCAGGAAATCGGTGCTCAGCCAGCCCGACTTGGCAATCGAGGGCAGCATCAGCGTGTAGGCCCACATCAGGAAACCGGCCAGCAGGCCGGCCAGCGCGCCACGCCGGGTGCCGCCCTTCCAGTACATCCCGCCCAGCACCGCCGGCGCAAACTGCGCCACGGCGGCGAAGCTGATCAGGCCGATGCTGACCAGCGCGTAGGCCTCGCCGGCCAGGTGGAAGTAGACATAGCCCAGCACCAGCACGCCCAGAATGGCAGCGCGCCGAATGCCCAGCAGCACCCGGGTCAGGTCAACCCCGGCATCGGGTCGGAAGTGGCGGGTGCGCAGCAGCAGCGGCATCACCAGTTCGTTGCTGACCATGGTGGAGACGGCGATGGTCTCCACAATCACCATGCCGGTGGCGGCCGAGAGCCCGCCAACAAAGGCGAACAGCGCCAGCGCGTGCTGACCCGCCGCCAGCGGCAGCGACAGCACGAAGGTCTCGGCATTCATCGGCCCGGGCCCGAAGTACAGCAGCCCACCCAGGGCAATCGGCAGCACCAACAGGTTGATGGCCAGCAAATAGAGCGGAAACACCCAGACCGCGCGGCGCAGATGGCTCTCGCGCACGTTCTCCACCACCATGACCTGAAACTGGCGCGGCAGGAACAGCACCGACAACATGGACAGCAGGGTCAGGGCAAACCACTGGGTCCAGGCGAAGCTGCCGCCCTGCTCCAGCCGCAGCAACTGGCCCAGCGCCGGCACCGCGCGGGCCCGGGCGAACAGATCGGTCAAGCCATCAAACAGGCCGTACACCACGAACAGGCCGACCGCCAGAAAGGCCACCAGCTTGACCACCGATTCGAAAGCGATGGCCGCCACCATGCCCTCGTGCCGTTCGGTGCTGTCGAGGTGGCGCGCGCCAAACACCATGGCGAAACCGGCCAGTGCCAGCGCGACGTAAAAGGTGCCGTCCTGGCTCCAGTGCAGCGGGCTGGCAAGACCCGCGCCGTCGGCCGCCGTCAGCAGGGCATAGCCGGCCGAGACCGCCTTCAACTGCAGCGCGATATAGGGCACGATACCGACCACCGCAATCAAGGTGACCAGGCCGGCCAGCAGCGGGCTTTTGCCATAGCGGCTGCCAATGAAGTCAGCGATGGAAGTGATACGGTAGGTCTTCGCGATCCGAATCATCTTGCGCACCACCATCCAGGCCAGCAC
>JAKFXU010000319.1 GCA_021731215.1 Rhodoferax sp. | reverse complement strand
GGCCTGTGCGAGGGCTGCTGGCGCACCATCGACGAGATTGGGCAGTGGAGCAGCGCCGATGATCCGACCAAGCGCGCCATCTGGGTCCGCATTGCCCAGCGGGCCCAGGAGCAGCGGGCATGAAACACATTACCTGCTATCTTGATTTCATCTCGCCCTACGCCTATCTGGCGTTCGAGCAACTACCCCAGGCCTTGATGGGACACAGCTACAGCGTCAGCTACCAGCCGATCCTGTTTGCTGCGCTGCTCAAGCACTACGGTCAGCTCGGGCCGGCCGAGATTGCGTCCAAGCGCGCCTGGACCTACCGCCAGGTGCAATGGCTGGCGCAGCGCCAGGGCACTGAGTTGCAACTGCCGGCGACGCACCCGTTCAACCCGCTGGCGCTGCTGCGCCTGGCGCTGGCGTGCCCGGTCCAGGGCCAGCCCAACCGCTATGTGTGCGAAACAATTTTTCACCATGTCTGGCGCGGCGGCGCCGATGCCACCGATGCCACGCGGTTGCAGGCGCTGCAGCGCCAGTTGGCGCCGGCGCGCGACCCCGCCAGCGCAGCGGTCAAGGCCGAACTCACCGCGCACACGGATGAGGCCATTGCGCAAGGCCTGTTCGGCGTTCCCACTTTCCTGGTCGATGACAAGTTGTTCTGGGGTCTCGATGCCCTGCCCATGCTGCGCGACTACCTGGCCGGCGACGCCTGGTTCGCGTCGGGGCAGTGGGAGGGCGCCAGCGCGGTCGGTAGCGGCATGGTGCGCCGACCGGCCTGAACCGCAGTCGCGCTACAGCCGGTAGTCGAGCCGGAGCCGGCTTTGCAGTTTGCGCGCCTGCTTGAAGGCTTGCTTCAGGATGTGACGGTCAAGCTCATTCAACTGGTCTGGGTTGATGCGGTTGCCGCCACCCGCTTCGCCCAGCACCTGATGCTGGTGGCGCAAGCGCAGCAACTGGATGTAGTAGAAGCTGTCGACCATGGCCGCCACATCGTCGCCGCCGAAGTTCACCGCCTGGGCGGCGCCCAGCAGGCGTTGCGCGGTGCTGGTGTGGTGCACGCCGTGCGTGAGTGAGAGCAGCCGTGCCGCATCGACAAAGGGCCGCGAGCCATACATCTTGAGGTCCAGCGTGTTGGGGAAGTCCTTGTTGCGATCGAACACGAAATCCCGAATCAAACCCAGCGGCGGCGCGCACTGCAGCGCATTTTCGGCCATCAGGCGCAGAAACAGTTGCGCGTTGCGGGTCTGTTCGAGCAGCCAGTGGCGCAGGTTGTCGCTCAGGCTGGCGTCGCCATAGAGCGGGCGAAAGTCAAAAAAAATCGCGGCGTTGAGCAAAGCCTTGGGCTGCGGGTGCTCGATCCAGTCGCTGAACTTGGCACGCCACTCTGACAGCGACAGGCACCACTGCGGGTTGCCCGCCATGATGCCGCCCCGACAGAGCGGAAAACCACAGGCGTCAAGGCGCTGGTTGACGGCCTGTGCAAAGGGCAGAAACTGCCGTCGCAGGGCTTCCGTGGCCGCTGCGTCCTCGCTCTGGAACTCGAAGATCAAACCATTGTCCTGATCGGTGCAAAGGGTCTGCTCATAGCGCCCTTCCGAGCCCAGCGCCACCCAGCACCATTTGATCTGCGGCAGCTCAAATTCGTCGTGGGTGAGTTCGATCACGCGCAGCGTCAGCAAATCATTGAGGGTGGAGATGAACTGCGTCAGTTGCTCGGCCGCCATGCCCTGCGTCAGCAAGGCCAGCGCAATGCGCCCGATGTCCTTGGCGCAGGCCTGCAGAGTGGGCAGATCATGCGCCTGGCGGATGTCGTTGCTGACGTCTTTCAGGCTGGTGCGTTGCAAGGCATACAAGTCGTTTTGCGACACGATCGAGACCAGGCGGGCGGCCTCGTCCACCACCAGCAGATGGCGCAGGCCACGCCGGGCCATGATGACGGAGGCCTCATAGGCGGTGGCGTGCGGCTTGACCGTGATCACGCCAGCGGTCATGACGCTGGCAATCGGCTCATCCAGACTGACCTGCGGCAGCGTCACCCGGTGCAGCAGGTCGCGCAGCGTGAAAATACCCAGGGGGATGCGGCCCTGATCATCGACCACGATGATGGAGCCGATGCGCAGGCGGTCCATGGTGGCCAGCGCCTCGCGCAGCGGCGTGTCCAGCAGCGCCGTCACCGGCGCGCGCCGGGCCAGTTGGCTCAGCGGGCTGTGCATGGCCTGGAAATCGTGGCGCGGGGTCGGGGGTGGCGTCTGATCCATGATGTGCTGCTGCGAGTTCAGTAACTGACCCTGGCGTAATAGGTGTGGGCGGCGGCCGCGCGCGCCTGGCCCAGGGTGTGGATGTTTTGTTCCGCCAGCAGGGGAATCATCTTGAGAAAAACTTCACCCGTGACCATCGCGTCGCCCAGCGCGGTATGACGTCCGATCACGTTGACGCCCAGGCGCTCGGCAATCGCCTCTAGCCGATGCGACTCCTGGTTCGGGTGAATCAGGGCCGACAGCAGCAGCGTATCGAGCACCGGATGCGGGAACACGATGCCGGTTGCCGCCTCCTTGAGTTGCAGAAAGCGCATGTCAAAGGCCGCGTTGTGCGCTACCAGCACCGTGTCCTCACAGAACGCATGAAAGCGGGGCAACACCTGTTCAATCGTGGGTTGCCCCTGGACCATGTCTTGCGTGATGCCGTGAATCGCCGTGGATTCGGGCTTGAGCTTGCGCCGGGGGTCAATCAACTGGTCCAGGGTCTCGTTGCGCAGCAGCCGGCCATTGACGATACGGGTGGCGCCAATCTGGATGATTTCATCGCCTTCTGACGGCTCCAACCCGGTGGTTTCGGTGTCGAATACGGTGTAGCTCAGTTGCGTCAGCGGGCGCTCATCGAGCGCACGGGTCTCCTCGGTTTGGCGGAACAGGTCGAAGTCGTAGTACTCGGGGCGACTCTCATGGCGCAGCCAGACCGCCGGATTGGCGGCCTCTTGCGCCACCGTGGTCGGCAGCAGCATGCGGATCAGGGACCGCGGCGTGTCCGGGTCGCGCTGTTGCCAGAGCTCGCCGCCATGGCGTTCGATCACCTCGCGCAGCGTCAGGGGGGTGCCCTCACCGCCCGCGCTCATGGGCGCTTGCTCCCAGTTGGCCAGCAGGGCTGGGTCCAGCGTGGCGCCCGACCAGAGCAGGTCCAGGTGGGCCAGCCGGGCGGACGCGCGCAGACGCAAGGTGACGGCGCCCACGCCGCGCTCCTGCTTGAGCCGGGCGGCGAGGTAGCTCAGACCCTGCAGCAGCGAGAAGCTGTCAACCTTGACCCACAGGCCGTTGACCACCGCTTCGACGCTGGCACTCAAACCCAGTCTTTGCTCAATGCGTTGTTGCGCCGCCTGCAGCAGGTCGGCGCCATGCATGTCTTCCAGCGGCCAGCGCGCCTTGAGTGTGTCGGCGAACTCGGTGCTGGCGTCATCAACGCGCTGGCTCAGGGTGGCCACTTCAGCGCGAATCACTGCGACAAAGCGGTCGCGCTGCTGGCTCTCCATGTCCGGGTATTGCAGCAGGTTCTCCACCGCCGCGCGCGCATTGCCGAGCGCCGCGCGACTGCCCTCGGTGAGGGTTTGCAACAGCAAGTCGCGCCGGTTTTGGGCCTCCACCTGGCGCGTGATGTTGTCGAGCATCAGCACGTAGCCGTTGATGACACGCTCGGCGCTGGCTGGCGCGTCCTGCTCGCCTGCGCCGTGGCTGAAGACCGGCGCCATCTGAACCCGTATCAGTTGGCCGGCGCGCGTGGTGGTGACGAAGTTGGCGGACGGCTGCGCGCTGCCGCGTTGCAGGTGGTGCTGCACACTCTCCAGGGCGTGCGTGATGAGGCTGCGCTCCATCATGGAAAAAATCGAGCGGCCGAGCCCGATCAGGGCCGCACCGCCACCTGACGCGCTCGGCCCCAGCACCTGAAACTGCAGCCGGGCCCGGTGGTTGTAGAGCAGGATGCGGCCGTCCAGATTGCACACCACCACGCTTTGGGTCAGTTCCGACATCAAGGCGGCCAGCCGGTTTTTTTCCGCTTCGACCGACGCCTTGGCTTCCAGGATTTTGTGCTCCACATCGCGCTGCAGCAGGTCGCGCTGGTCGGCCAGGGCGTTGACCACCTGCGCCAGCGTGCGGATTTCGGGGGCGCCCAGCTCCTGCAGACGCAGCGTCGGGTTCGAGTTGACCATCACCAGCGCCTGCTCACGCAGGCTCAAGGGGGCCAGCGCATAGGCCCGGTACAGGGTGCGGGACAGGCCCCAGATCAGCCAGCCCAGGCCCAGCCAGGCCAGCAGGATGATCAGCAGCGCCAGTGCGTAACGCTGGCGCATGATGGCCAGCACGGCCTGGCGCTCGGCGGGCTGCATGTCGGCCCATAGCACCAGGCCAAGCAGGCTGAACAGCAGGGCCAGCAAAGCGTAGAAGCCGCCGAGTCCGAGGACGAGCCTGATCCTGCTATTCATGACGGCCATGTGAAGGACTGGGTGGTGCTGAGGTCGGCTCCGGCTAGGGGCTGCGCAGTCCCAGCAACTGCCGCACCTGTGCCACCAGATCCCGGGTCGAAAAGGGCTTGGTCATGTAGGCGTCAGCGCCGAGTGCGAGGCCCTTGCTGACCTCGGTGTCTCGCCCCTTGGCGCTGAGCATCAGCACCTTGATGGATTGCCATGCGGGGTTGGCGCGGATTTGCTGGCAGACTTCAAAACCGTCCTTCCTGGGCAACATGATGTCGAGCAGGATCAGGTCCGGCAACTGCGTCGCAATGGCCTGCAACGCCGCCTCGCCGTCCATCGCCACCTGCACCTCGAACCCTTCGCGTTTCATCAGGAACTCGAGTGAGATCACGATGTTGGATTCGTCGTCCGCAATCAGGATGCGTTTGCTCATGGGTTGCTCCAATCTGGCCGGGCAGGCGCTGCGCTGGGGCCGCCGGCACCTGGGTAAAAAGGCAGTGTAAGCGAGAAAGTTAGCCCCCTTGGCCGAGCTGGCAAGCCTAGGACATTCCCTAGGTCGAGCGCAAGTTCAGGCTAATTTATCGCATCGTGGAAGAAGGGCCTATGGTTAGCCCTAGTTTGTAAGTTTGTATTCAGAATGGCGTCAGAATCAAGTCAGGATGCTGGCACAAATTGCGACCGTCGCCTTGTTGTCGTAAGAAAGTGTAATGATTTATGTTGTTGGCAGTGGTTATCGCAAAAAGCCTGATCGAGCTTTCGCTGATGTTTATCGTGGGGCGCTTCATCCTGGGTTTGCTGGCCGGGACCAAGCGCCAAACCAATGTGTTCTGGCAGTTGCTGGATGTGGCGTCCAAGCCGGTGCTGTGGCTGACGCGGCGCGTCAGTCCCAAGCTGATTCTGGACCAGCACATTCCGCTGGCCGCCGTCAGTTGGCTGATCCTGGCCTGGGTGCTGGTGGTCAAAGTAAAAATCGATTTATGTCTTCAATTGGGAGCGGCCGCATGTCAGTAACCATCCGTCGCAGCAATGCAAGTGCATCTGGCATGGGTCGCGTGGCGTATTTTGCGGCGCAGTGGAAGGCCAGGATCCTGTTGGTGCTGGGTCTGCGCGAGCGCGCGACGACGGTGTTCCTCGACGTGCTGGCCCGCTTGCCGGACGATGTGTACTCACTCAACAGCCTGGCCTACGGTGCCCTGCAAACCGGCAACCGGGTGCTGGCGGCCAATTATTTCGAGCGGGTGGCATTCCTATCGCCGAAAAGCGCCGATGCTCATTTCAACCTCGCCTTCGTGGCGGAAGAATTGGGTCGTCTGGAAGCGGCCGAGAGCGGCTTTCGCGCCGCCATTGAACTCAATGACAAGCTGGACCGGGCCTGGTACGGGCTCGGGCTGGTGCTGGTGCGCCAGGGGCGGCTCGATGAAGCGCTGGTGGCGCTCAAGCGCAACACCAAATTGCAGCCCATGAGCCCATTTGGCTGGTACCAACTGGCGCGCGTGCACGTGGACTTGGCACAGCCCGAGGAAGCGCGCGCCGTCATTCTGCATTTGAAGGGTTTTGAGCCCAAGGTGGCGGCCCAGTTGGAGCGCGAAACCGGGTTGAAGGTCAGGAATTTGATTTGAGTTTTGTCAGGTGGTTTTTTAATAACGAGAGGAGCAACTTATGCAGGTATCAGCCAAGCACCAGGAGTACTGGCGCAAAAATCTGAGAATCACGGGCCTTTTACTGGGCCTCTGGTTCTTTGTCACATTCGTCCTGGTGTTTTTCGCCCGTGACTTGACGTTCAGCTTTTTTGGCTGGCCGTTTTCGTTCTGGCTGGCCGCTCAGGGCGCCCTGGTGGTGTATTGCCTGATCATCTGGTACTACGCTCGCTACATGAATAATTTGGACCAACAATACGGCGTCGCCGAAGGAGAAAAATAATGGGTGTATTTGGCGGAGAAAACCAATCACAGGCGGATTTCAGAAAAGGCCTGAACAAGGTCTATGGCTGGTACACCGGGGGCTTTCTGGCCTTCGTGATCGTGCTGGCCATTCTGGAGCAGATGGGTCTGCCCAAGAACTGGATCGGCTACATCTTCCTGGCCGCCACCGTGCTGCTGTACGGTGGCATCGGGGTGATGAGCCGTACCAGCGACGCGGCCGAGTACTACGTGGCCGGGCGTCGCGTGCCGGCCATGTTCAACGGCATGGCGACCGGTTCGGACTGGATGTCGGCGGCCTCCTTCATCGGCATGGCCGGTACCCTGTACCTGACCGGCTATGGCGGCCTGGCTTTCATTCTGGGCTGGACCGGCGGCTACTGCCTGGTGGCGCTGTTTCTGGCGCCCTACCTGCGCAAGTTTGGCCAGTTCACCATCCCCGACTTTCTGGGCGCGCGTTATGAAGGCAACCTGCCGCGGCTGATCGGTGTGTTCGCCGCCGTGCTGGTGTCGTTCGTGTACGTGGTGGCGCAGATCTTCGGCGTTGGCCTGATCACCGCGCGCCTGACCGGACTGGCGTTCGAGATCGGCGTGTTTGCCGGTCTGGCCGGCATTCTGGTGTGCTCCTTCCTCGGCGGCATGCGCGCCGTGACCTGGACCCAGGTGGCGCAATACATCATTCTGATCATCGCCTACATGGTGCCGGTGGTCTGGCTGTCGATCAAGCACACCAGCGTGCCGATTCCGCAGGCGGTGTACGGCTACACGCTGCAGAAAGTAACGGCCAAGGAAGAGGTGCTGCTCAAGGATCCGAAAGAACTGGAAGTGCGTGGCATCTTCAAGGCCCGTTCCGAAGCGGCTATTGAGAAGCTCAAGGACGTGCCCGCTTCCATGGCGGCCGACAAGGCGGCCGCGCAGAAGAAGCTCGATGACCTGAAGGCGGCCAATGGCCCGGTGGCCGACATCAATGCCGCTGAAGCTGCATTGGCGGCGCTGCCCAAGGATGAGCTTGCGGCCAAGGCAGCTTACACCGCGGCGCGCACCTCGAATGCCGCCCGCTCCAATCCGCCGATTCGCCACGCCGAACCCTTCCCTGGCAAGGACGAGGCAGCGCGGGATATTTCGCGCAAGAACTTCCTCGCGCTGGTGTTTTGCCTGATGCTGGGTACCGCCGCCTTGCCGCACATCCTGATGCGCTTCTACACCACACCCTCGGTGAAGGAAGCGCGTGAGTCGGTCGCCTGGTCGCTGTTCTTCATCTTTTTGCTCTACTTCACGGCGCCGGCGCTGGCGGTATTGGTCAAGTTCGATGTCTACACCGTGCTGGTCGGAACCAAATTTACCGATTTGCCGGAATGGATCGCACGCTGGAGCGCGGTCGACAAGGCGCTGCTGTCAGTGGTGGACATCAACAAGGATGGCATCCTGCAATTGGCTGAAATCTCCATGGGCGGCGACATCGTGGTGCTGGCTACGCCGGAAATCGGTGGCCTGCCCTACGTGGTGTCGGGCATGGTGGCCGCTGGTGGCCTGGCTGCTGCCCTGTCCACCGCCGACGGTCTGCTGCTGACGATTGCCAACGCGCTGTCGCATGACGTGTACTACAAAGTGATTGATCCGAATGCTTCCACCGCTCGTCGGGTGATGATCTCTAAGTCGCTGTTGCTGGTGGTTGCTCTGGCGGCGGCCTATGTCGCGGCGCAGCGACCGGCTGACATTCTGTTCCTGGTCTCGGCGGCGTTCTCGCTGGCAGCGGCTTCCTTCTTCCCGGCGCTCACCCTGGGCATCTTCTGGAAGCGTGCCAACAAGTGGGGCGCCTCGCTGGGCATGGTGGCCGGACTGGTCGTCACGTTCTACTACATGATGACGACCCAGCCCTGGCTCTACAAGCTGACGCACGGCACGGCCATCACGCCGGAAATCGTCAAGGCCAACACCTGGTGGGACATCGCGCCGATCTCGGCCGGCCTGTTTGGTGTGCCGATCGGTTTTGCCGTGATCATCATCGTGTCGCTGCTGACCAAGGCGCCCGGCAAGGAAGTTCAGGAACTGGTGGAGCATGTGCGCTACCCCAGCCTGGATGGCAAAATGTCTCCCGCCGGTGCTGGTCACTGAACGCTGACTGAGCGTTAAGCTCAAGCCCCCGTCACCTCTGGTGGCGGGGGTTTTTTTACGGGTGCGTTTTTTTGGCGCGTCGCCTGCGCAGCAGATCAGGGTTGGAGCCCCGTAGGGTGGGCAAAGCGGAGCGTGCCCACGGTGCCGGGCGCGGCACCGCTCAACTGAGTGCCGCCGTGACGAACTCGTCGGCCTTCTTCTCTGAGCGTACAGAAGCCACGACGCGCCGGAAATGCTGGACTTTGGCGGTGAACTCGTCAAAGTTCCTGCATTTTCCAGTTGAAGACACAGGGGTTCGCAGGTCGGGCCGAGCAGGCCCTCTAGCATCTGCGTGGCCTTGCGGATGACGAGTTTCAAATCCCTGGGTGATTCGCCCACGAGGCTGGCGAACGGTGTTGGGTTGGCGCCAGTCGGTGCCGGCGCAGCGGTTGATCGCAGTTGAAGCGCAGGCTCGGCGACACTGACCAATCCCGCATCGAACAACTCGTTGAGCACGCGCGTCGCCTGCTGCGCGTCGGATGAGAAGCGGCTCAGCTCCTGCACAGATTTACACCCATCCACCAGGATCAGCAGGGTGCGCGATCTTTGCGCCAGGGAACGATCCCCCTCCTTGATCGCAGCCAGGCCGGTTTCGGTTTTGCGAAGCACGGCTTCGGGGTGAAGTTCAGCCATGGCGTGACTCCTGGGAAAAGGAAGCAGGTTAGAAAAACGGGGCCTGGTTACAGTCAAATGCGACCCGGATTATGAGGGCATTTATTGTCATCGGGGTCTGCATTTTCAAATGCCGGGACACCAAAGCACCGTATCAGGCAGGCCATTAGAATGGCTCGCTCCCCCTTCAAGAAAACCTTCCATGCCACAAGGCCTCATCCGCATTCGCGGCGCACGCCAGCACAACCTCAAAAATATTGACCTGGATATTCGCACCGGCGAGCTGACGGTGGTTACCGGCCCCAGTGGCTCGGGCAAGTCGAGTCTGGTGTTCGACACGCTGTACGCGGAGGGCCAGCGGCGTTATGTGGAGACCTTCTCGGCCTATGCACGCCAGTTTCTGGAGCGCATGGACAAGCCGGCGGTGGACAAGGTCGAGGGCGTGCCGCCAGCCATCGCGATTGACCAGACCAACCCGGTGCGCTCCTCGCGTTCCACCGTGGGCACCATGACCGAGCTCAATGACCACCTGAAGCTGTTGTTCGCGCGCGCCGGGCAGTTGTTTGACCGTGAGACGGCGCAGCCGGTGCGGCACGATTCGGCGGAAACCATTTATGCCGAGATAGTTGAGAGAGTCGCGCAAGCCGCCGCGCCGGGCCGCCCCAAGCAAGGCACGGCCCCCTCGGGGGGCAGCGAAGCACACGAAGTGGCAAGCGTGGGGGCACGTCTTGCCGTCACCTTCCCGGTCGAGTTGCCGGCCAGTGCCACGCCGGAAGAAATCGAGCAGTGGCTGTCGGTCAGCGGTTTCACCAAAGTGCAGGCGCAGCGCGAGGTGGCCACGTCAAC
>JAKFXU010000320.1 GCA_021731215.1 Rhodoferax sp. | reverse complement strand
CTCGACGCTTGGCTGCTAGACACGGGTGAAGCGTCCCCCCGCGCTGCCATCGCCAGGGATGGTGATCAGGTTAACATGCGTGCATTTTCAGAAGGGGAGAATGGCTCATGGTGAACGGCGCAGTACTGGCCGTGGCGGCATCGGTGGTCATGCACGTCACCTGGAACCTGATTGCCCGGCACCAGTCGCGCGACGCCTATCCGCTGTGGTGGGTGCTGCTGGCCCATCTGGTGTTGCTGGGGCCGTGGGGCGCTTACGCGCTTGTTAACGAGGTGCAATGGACGCCCGCCCTGGTCCAATGGGTGCTGATCTCCGCGAGCGCCAACGTGGTGTATTTCATGGGCTTGCGCCGCGCCTACGAGCACGCGCCGGTGGCCTTCGTTTACCCGCTGGTGCGCAGCTCCCCGGTGCTGATCGCGCTGTGGAGCACGCTCTTCCTGGGCGAGACGCTGGGCGCTTTCGCCTGGAGCGGGATTCTGCTCAGCGTCGCCGGTCTCGTGGTGCTGGCGCGCGTGGGCGCCAGCGTACAAGATACGCGAGCACTGCCGTGGGCCCTGCTGGCGATGTTCGCCACCAGCATCTACTCCCTGACGGACCGGGCCGCCACGGCCCATATTCCCAGCTTCGGCGGCCTGGTCGGGTTTATCACGATCGGCTACTTTGCATCCTGGCTGGCGCTGACCATTGACCTTCGGCGCACCACCGGATCATGGCGGCCCCGTGCCCGAATCGGCTTGCCGGTGGCGGTGGTCGGTGGCCTGTGTGTTGGCCTGGCCTACGCGCTGGTGATTCACGCCATGCGCTCCATGCCGGCGGCCATCGTCGTGGCATTCACCAACACCGGCATTGTGCTGGCCAGCCTGATCTCGATCTTCGTGTTCAACGAAAGATTGGCCTGGAAAGCGCGTGCCGTGGCGGCTTTCATCATTTGCGCGGGCCTGCTGATGATGCTCATCTGAAGCATCGCTTGATGCCGATGTTTTCTGTACACGCAACGTGCCAATCGCTGGTTCGCTCGGCGCAGACCGATCACAGGATTCTTTTTCCAAGCGAACCCAATCCGGCTGCTTATGAGTCTGCGGGCCTTAGCTTTGATAGCAAATGACTGCTTTCCCCGGAGGCTTGCTCGTTGCCGGGGCGGGGAAGCGCCCTTGCGTTCACCCCATGATTGACCGGATAACTGGGACAGAACAAGCCAAACGCCTCAGCCAGGGAACGCCACCGCATGAACACCCTTGCAAGCATGCCTCAATGGCGCCCCAAAGTCGATCCCTGCTGCTGCACTCCGCCAGTGCGGATTGCCTGCGTAACTGTGTTTGTCCAGTGGGAGTGAACCGGGCCGCAAAGCGCAGGGTGCCAGGGATTTGAGTTGTCACACCCACGTCATTCAATGCGCCTAGATTGGAGCAACATTAATTTTCTAACGTTGACATCAATGAACATTGTTCAACTGGCCGCTACGACAGCAAGACCCGCGATTGAGTCTTATCCGGCTGATCTGGAGCGAAGACAAGGTGCACGCGCCAGGTCAATCCCAATTTCCATGCGGTCAAATGCTGTGCGGCGAGGGCGGGGGCCACTGGCTGGTTTGATGCGCAGCAACAGACTTGATTCCGTATTTCAGCCGATCGTGTCGCTGCGCGATGGATCCATTTATTCTCATGAAGCCCTGATCAGAGGGCCACAAGACACGTCATTTCATGCGCCAGATGCGTTGTTGGCGGCAGCCGCACGGGAGAGTTTGAACTTTGAATTTGAGAACTCCTGTGTCATCGCGGCGCTAGACCGCTGGGGCGGACTTCTTCAAACAGGGCGGCTGTTTGTGAATATCAGCGCTGAAGTGCTGGTGCAGGTTCTGAAGCATTGCGGACGCGATGCCCTGATGGAGTTGATCGGTGGTTTTGGTGTTTTGCCGCGCATGCTGGTGCTCGAAATTACCGAGCATGAACGCGTGACCGACATGGACTACCTGGCCAGTGTCGTGGCCGAGATACGCACGACAGGCGTGTCCCTTGCGCTGGATGATTTTGGTGATGGCAGGTCCAGCCTTCGGCTGTGGTCGCAGCTCAAGCCTGAGTTTGTGAAAATCGACAAATACTTTACCAAGAACATCAGCCAGCACGCCGACAAACTCAAAACGATTCAGGCCCTGCAGCAAATTGCCGCGATTTTTGATACCTCGCTGGTGGCGGAAGGCATTGAGACCGCGGACGATTTGCGTGTCTTGCGTGACCTTAATATCACGTACGGACAGGGTTATTTCGTTGGGCGACCCGCACCGTTGCCGCGTGAGCAGATCGAGGGCAAAGCACTGGCGGTGATGCGGGACCGGAGGGTTGCCGTGTACCCCGAGCTGCGCCGGGCGTCCCATACCGGCCACCTCAGCCGCCTGGCGGTGCTTGAGGCTCCGGCTGTAGGATTGGCCACCACCAACAATGAATTGGCGGTTCTGTTTTCGGCCCACACAGACCTTCATGCGGTGGCAGTCATGGACGGCAGCCGGGCGGTCGGGATTATCAACCGTTCGCGTTTCATGAACGAATACACCAAGCTGTATTACCGGGAGGTATGGGGAGGAAAGCCGTGTGCGGCGCATATCAATCCCGATCCCCGGCTGATTGAGCGCAACCATAATGTTGACGAATTGATTGGTATTCTCACCTCGAACGATCAGCGCTACCTGGCGGATGGTTTTATTGTGACGGAAAATGGCCGTTATGTGGGCTTGGGCACGGGAGAGCAACTGGTCCGATCCGTCATGGAAACGCGCATTGAGGCAGCGCGCCACGCCAACCCCTTGACCTTTTTACCTGGCAATATTCCGATCAGCCAGCATATTGATCGGCTCTTGAAAAGCGGTGTTGAATTTGTGGCCTGCTATGCAGACTTGAACAACTTCAAACCATTCAATGACCAGTATGGTTATTGGCGCGGTGATGAAATGATCCGGCTGGTTGCCAGGCTCGCTTTGGCACATTGTGATCCCCAGCGTGATTTTGTGGGGCATGTGGGCGGGGATGACTTCATCATCTTGTATCAAAGCGCCGACTGGCAATTGCAATGCCAGCAGATCGTGAGCGAATTTGCGCTCCACGCCATCGATTTGTTTGATGTACCGGCCCGCGAAGCGGGGGGCATTCATGCGGAAGACCGGCACGGGGTCTCGCGGTTTTTCCCGTTGACAACGATATCAATAGGAGCTGTCCGAATTCATCGCGATGAATTTTCCAGTGCCGAGCAGGTGGCCTCGGTCGCCGCGCGGGCCAAGCACGACGCGAAAATTTATGGCGAGGGCCTGGTGATACGGGACAACTCGGATTTCAGCGTTCGCTAGGGTCAGCGACCAGAGAGTCTTCTGCCAGGCCGGCACCTCTTCGCGCAAAAGATGGGCTGATTGCGGGAAGGCACGTGCCCATCCGGCTCAACCACTGCACCGTGGTGAAGCGCAGATCCGTGATGTCTTGTCTTTGAGCAGACGATCAACCAACCACTTTAATCCCGCGCGCAATGGTGGTCATCGTTGAGGGCGCAAAAATTCACCGTTTTGTCATGCCTTTGTCACATGCTGCCTTGAAACTACGACTGGTTAGCAACTCATTTACCAGGAGATACCCGTATGAAATTTGTTTTTACCGCTCCCTTCATCGCCATCGGCCTGCTGGCTGGCTGTGCCTCCGGCCCCACAGTTCCTGCTGGCATGAAAACAGGCCAATTTGTTGACTTTGCATGCGAGGGTGGCAAGCGTTTTCAGGTGCGTCTTGCCGCCGACGGCAGTACGGTGCGCGTTCGCTATGAGGGTGGCTATGAACTCGACAGCATGGGTGGCGGCGTCTATGAGGGCGCTGGCTGGAAGCTGGTGACCCAGGGACCCGGGGCCACAGAGCTGTTTCATAACGGCAAGTCGGTCATGAAGGCTTGTAAGCCAGCTTGAGTTTTGTCACTGATTTGTCATATTAATGACTTAAAGTAGGTGAAAGTGTGTTTAGTTGTTTAATCCATCCAAAAGGATATTTCATGAAATCTCTCCCTATCAAATCGATTTTGGCCACCTCGGCGTTGGCCTTTCTGGGCGCAATGCCTCTGGCCACTATCGCGCAGGTTGTCAAAATTGACGGCTCCAGCACGGTCTATCCCGTGACTGAGGCGGTTGCTGAAGAATTTCAGAAGGCCAACAAAGGCTTGAAAGTCACCGTGGGGGTGTCCGGCACGGGCGGTGGTTTCAAGAAGTTTTGCCGTGGCGAAACCGATATTTCCAATGCTTCACGCCCAATTTCAACCTCAGAGATGGCTGAATGCAATAAAATCGGGGTCGAGTACTTCGAACTGCCAGTCGCCTTTGATGCGCTCACAGTCGTGATCAACCCGAAGAATGCCTGGCTCAAACAGGCCACCGTGGCTGAGCTCAAGAAGATGTGGGAACCCGCGGCGCAGGGCAAGATCATGCGCTGGAACCAGGTCAACCCGACATGGCCCGACCAGCCGATGAAGCTGTTCGGCGCCGGCTCTGATTCCGGTACCTTCGATTACTTCACCGAAGCCATCGTCGGCAAGTCCAAGTCCAGCCGTGGCGATTTCACCGCCTCCGAGGACGACAATGTGCTGGTGCAGGGCGTCGCCGGCGACGTCAATGCCATCGGCTACTTCGGTTTTGCGTACTACGCGGAAAACACCAACAAGCTCAAAGCCCTGCCCATCGTCGAGAAGGAAGGCAAACCTGCGGTATCGCCTAGCCCTGAGACCGTGATTGCTGGTACCTACCAGCCACTGGCCCGCCCGATCTTCATCTACATCAACGCCAAATCCCTGGCCAAGCCCGAAGTCAAGAAGTTTGTGGACTTCTACATGAGCCAGGGTGCCAAGATGGCCAGGGAGGTGAAATACGTTCCCCTGCCGGCCGCCATCTACACCACGAACATCAAGCACATTGCCGAGAATAAAAAGGGCACCATCTTCGGCGGCAAAAACGAAGTGGGCATCAGCATCGAAGAACTGGTCAAGCGCGAAGCCAAGCTGTAAGCTGATTCATCCGAGTGCTTGGACATGATCTGCCTGCAACTTCTGGGGGAGTTGCAGGCAGGTTTTTTTTGATCTGTCTTCTCTACCGAAACGAAACCTACAATGAGTGCCTCCACTACTTCGGACCGCATTGTGATTGCTGAAAGATTGACGGGTGCCGCCCGCCTGGCTGAACTGGCGCAAATCAAGGCCACGCGCAAACGCACAGACCGGGCCATTGAGTTGGTACTGCTGATGGCCGCCTCCGTCTCGGTGTTCACCACCCTGGCCATTGTCTACATCCTGCTCAAAGAATCCCTGGTTTTCTTCAGCAATGTGCCGCTCTGGACATTTTTGACCGATACGCAGTGGACGCCGCTGTTTGATGATGCCCACTTTGGCATCGTGGTGCTGCTGTCGGGCACGTTGTCGAGCTCGCTGGTGGCCCTGGCCATCGCGATACCGCTGGGCACCATCATTGCGATTTACCTGTCCGAGTTCGCCGAACACCGCGTGCGAGAGGTGCTCAAGCCTGTGCTGGAGCTTTTGTCGGGTGTGCCCACCATCATCTACGGCTTCTTTGCCCTGCTGGTGATCACGCCCCTGATTCAAAAAATCTACCCGGGCCTGCCCACGTTCAACATCCTGTCGGCAGGTATCGTGATGGGGATCATGATCATTCCCTATGTGTCGTCCTTGTCTGAAGATGCGATGCGCGCTGTGCCCATGAGCCTGCGCGAGGGTTCTTACGCCATGGGCGCCACGCGTTTTCAGACCGCCACGCGAGTCGTGGTGCCGGCGGCTTTCTCCGGTATTGCGTCGGCCTACATTTTGGGTATATCGCGTGCCGTGGGTGAGACCATGATTCTCGCGGTAGCGGCTGGCATGCAGCCTAACCTGACGCTCAATCCGCTGGAGCCTGCAGCCACCATCACGTCCTTCATCGTGCAGGTGGCACTGGGCGACTTGCCGCATGGCAGCGTGGGTTACCAGACTATTTTCGCTGCGGGTTTGATGCTGTTGTTGATCACGCTGGCTTTCAATCTTTTGGGCCACTGGCTGCGGCGCAAATATCGGGAGGTTTATTGATGAGTCGCAATGCAAATCGCACGGAAGAACTCCGTGCCATCATCAAGTCGCACAAGCGCTGGGACGTGATCTTCGGCTTGGTCGGCGTGGCCGCGATCGCCCTGGCGATCCTGACGCTGGTCGCCTTGTTTTCGCAAATGGTGATTGACGGTGCGCCGCGGATTTCATCCGAGTTTTTTACCAACTTCCCATCGCGCAGGGCAGAGCAGGCAGGCATTTTGTCGGCTTGGGTCGGTTCATTTTTGGTGATGATCGTGACCGCCCTGTTTGCGATACCGGTAGGTATTGCCAGCGCCATTTACCTTGAAGAGTATGCCCGCAAAAACTGGTTCACTGATGTGATCGAGATCAATATCAGCAACCTGGCAGGTGTGCCTTCCATTGTTTATGGTCTGCTGGCGCTCGGGCTGTTTGTTTACACCTTCGGTTTTGGCCAGAGTATTTTGTCGGCCGGCTTGACCCTGGCCTTGTTGATTTTGCCGATCGTGATTGTGACCACGCGTGAAGCGCTCAGATCGATTCCCCAAACGGTGCGCGAAGGCGCTTATGCCTGTGGTGCGACCAAATGGCAGGTGGTCAATGACCACTTGCTGCCTTACAGCATGCCCGGCATTTTGACGGGCGTGATCATCGGTCTGTCCAGGGCGATTGGAGAAACCGCGCCCATCATCACCATTGGCGCTTTGACGTTTATTGCCTTCCTGCCGCCGGTGCCGTTCATGGGCGACCCTGCTGCGGGTCTGTTGGACTGGCTTTTTTCACCGTTTACCGTGATGCCAATCCAGATATTTAACTGGACTTCCCGGCCTGACCCGGCCTTCCATGCCAACGCGGCAGCGGCGAGTCTGGTGCTGGTGTTCCTGACGGTGGGCATGAACGCTGTGGCGATCTGGCTGCGCTACCGCCTTCGCAAAAACATCAAGTGGTAATCCTTCTTCGAGATCAACACACCATGCCCTCTACCATTACGCTTCCTGACAATGCGCCTGCGCTCAAGGCCCAGTCGAAAAACCTCGACTTTTATTACGGCGCCTTCAAAGCATTGAAGGGCGTCACCATGCCGATCTACGAGAACAGGGTCACCGCCCTGATCGGGCCCAGTGGCTGCGGCAAGTCCACTTACTTGCGCTGCTTCAACCGCATGCACGACCTTTACCCAGGTCACCGTTACGACGGAAAAATCGAACTCTACCCTGATGATGTGGACATTCTGGACCATGCGGTGGACCCGATTGAAGTGCGGATGCGCATTTCCATGGTTTTTCAAAAACCCAACCCGTTTCCGAAGTCGATTTTTGAAAACGTGGCCTACGGTCTGCGTGTGCGCGGTGAAAAGTCTGCAACTTACATCGAAGACAAAGTTGAAGCGGCCCTCAAGGGCGCAGCCATCTGGAACGAGGTCAAAGACCGCATGGCCGAAGCTGCCACCAACCTGTCGGGCGGTCAGCAACAGCGTGTGTGCATTGCCCGGTCGCTGGCCACTGATCCCGAGATCATCCTGTTTGACGAGCCCACGTCGGCCCTTGATCCGATCGCCACCGGCAGTATCGAAGAACTCATCGGTGAGCTCAAAAACAAAGTTACGATTCTGATCGTGACGCACAACATGCAGCAGGCGGCCCGTGTGTCGGACTATGTGTCCTACATGTACCTGGGCGAGATGGTGGAGTATGGCGTGACGAGTGATATCTTCATGAAGCCCAAACGCCAGGAAACAGAAGATTACATTACCGGCCGCTTTGGTTGATGAGACATGGTGGGACAGACCGCCGTGGCGCAGCCCTAAGCGCTGGCCCTCGTTACTTTTAGGAATAAAACATGACTGATAAACATCTTTCTACCCAGTTCGACAGCGAACTCAGCGCGGTCTCAACCCGGGTCATGGAACTCGGCGGGCTGGTCGAATCGCAGATTCGACAGGCGATTTATGCGCTGTCCCAGTTCAGCGTCGAGGCGGCAAACGAGGTCTCGGCGACCGAGGCGCGTGTGAATGCGATGGAGGTTGATATCGACCGTGAACTGTCGAGCATCATTGCGCGGCGCCAGCCCACGGCACGCGATCTGCGCTTGCTGATTGCCATCTCAAAAACCACCGCGAATCTGGAGCGTGTCGGCGACGAGGCCGAAAAAATGGCGCGCATGGTGCGTTCCATTATTGACAGTGGTGGACCCCGTTCGCTGCCGTCCCTTGAACTGCGGGTAGCGGCCGATCTGGCCTCTGGTTTGCTGCGCAAGGCGCTCGATGCCTTTGCCCGACTCGATACCGCGGCGGCGGTGTCGATCCTGAAGGAAGACGATCTGATCGATCAGGAGTTTGACGGCTTTGTGCGTAAATTGATTACCTACATGATGGAAGACCCGCGCATGATTTCGCCCAGTCTGGACCTGCTGTTCCTGGCCAAAGCGATTGAGCGGATTGGGGACCATTCCAAAAACATTGCCGAGTTCATTATTTATGTGGTCAAGGGCGAAGACATCCGTCACACCTCGATGGAGCAGATTGAATCGGTGGTGAAATGAGGCAGCAACCGGGCGTCTTGATTGTGGAAGATGAACCGGCCATTGCCGAGCTCATTGCAGTCAATCTGCGCCACCACGGGTTTCGTCCCACCTGGGCCATCGACAGCGCGACAGCACAAGCTGAGCTGGATGCGGTGTTGCCGGATGTCATTCTGCTGGACTGGATGCTACCGGGAGAGAGTGGCTTGATGCTGGCCAAGCGGTGGCGCTCCAACCCTCGGACCAAGGCGGTTCCCATCATCATGCTGACCGCCCGGGGCGACGAGCTGGACCGGGTCGCGGGTCTGGATGCGGGCGCTGACGATTACATTGCCAAGCCGTTCTCCACCAAGGAACTGCTGGCCAGAGTGCGTGCCGTGCTCAGGCGGCGCGCGCCCGAACAGGCCGGCGGCGTCGTCTCCATCGGCGCGCTGTCGCTCGATGCCGCGACCTACCGCGTGTCGTTCAATGCGCAGCGGCTCAAACTCGGCCCCACCGAGTTCAAGTTGCTGCAGTACCTGATGAACCATGCCGAGCGCGTGCACAGCCGTTCGCAGTTGCTCGACCAGGTTTGGGGCGACCATGTGTTCATTGAAGAGCGCACCGTCGACGTTCACGTCAAACGTTTGCGCGAGGCCTTGGGCGCTGCCGGTCAGATGATAGAAACCGTGCGCGGCGCCGGCTACCGCCTGACGGCTCAAGCGGCACCGGCGTCGCCTGCGCAGGCCAATGATTGATGCAGGCTTGCCAGCCTGTCGCTGCTTTGTTGTCATGAGCTGAGCATGTTCTGGCGATTTTTCTCTTTCATCGCTTGCCAGCTTGCGGGGGGACTCGCGGGTTGGTATGCGGCGTCGTCCACACCTGTTGCGAGCGATGCCGGGCTAGGCGTCGTGCTCGGGGTCGTGCTCGGCGGGGTCGGCTGGCTGCTGCTTGACCTGTCGCGCGGTGCGCGCTTGTTGCGCTGGCTGCGCAGAGGCGATGTTTCCGAGGTGGCCATGAATACTGGCTTGTGGGGCGAAGTGTCTGATCGTGCCCGGCGCTTGATTCGGTCCAGGGAACAAATGACGCGCGACAGCCAGCATCGGCTGCAGGATTTTTTGGCCGCGCTGCAAGCGTCGCCCAATGGCGTGGTGCTGCTTGATGCAGAGGGCCGCATCGAGTGGTTCAACCAGACCGCGGCCACGCATTTTGGTCTTGACCCCGAGCGCGACATGCTGCAGCATTTTGGCAATCTGGTGCGCGACCCCGGTTTCGCAGGCTATTTTGCCAGCCACGATTATTGGAGTGAACTCGTCATGCCGGGGCGTGCCAGCACGCCGTCGCGGCCCGTCAATCTGTCGGTTAATCTTCACCCCTATGGCGAGGGACGGCTGCTGCTGCTGTCACGCGATGTCACCGCGCT
>JAKFXU010000486.1 GCA_021731215.1 Rhodoferax sp. | reverse complement strand
TCCTTGAGCACCAGCTTTTTGTAGACGCCGCCAAAGGGGTCGCTCATCACGATTTCTTCGGTGCCTTCGCCGCCGGTGAAGTCGCCGGCGCTGAACAAATCGATGCCGGTGACCTTGAGCTTGGTCGAGGTCAGCGAGCCCGCATAGCGCCCGATGCCAAACTGCGCCAGGTGATTGGCCGCCACTTTGGCCTGCTCGAACAGGGGCGCCACCAGCCCGTAGGCAATGCCGCGGTGCGCCGCGCATTCGCCGACCGAGTAGATGCGCGCATCGGTGGTGGTCTGCAGGGTGTCATTGACCACAATGCCCTTGTTGCAGTGCAGGCGCATGGCCTCGGCCAGCTCGGTGTTGGGGCGAATGCCCACCGCCATCACCACCAGCTCGGCCGCCACCTCGGTGCCGTCCTTGAAGCGCACCGATTTGACGCGGCCGCCCTTGCCCGCGTCGCTACTGCCCACCAGCTCCTGCGTTTGCGCGCCCATCAGAAACTTCAATCCTCTGTCTTCCAGCGACTTTTGCAGCAGCTTGCCCGCCACGCTGTCGAGCTGGCGCTCCATCAGCGTCGGCATCACATGCGCCACCGTCACCTTCATGCCGCGCCGCAGCAGGCCGTTGGCTGCTTCCAGTCCGAGCAGACCGCCGCCGATGACAACGGCGTTCTTGAATTTGGCGGCCGCGGCTATCATCGCGTTGGTATCGGCAATGTCGCGGTAGGCCAGCACGCCTTCGAGCTCCTTGCCGGGAATCGGCAGCATGAAGGGCTTGGAGCCGGTGGCCATCAGCAACCGGTCGTAGTGCGTGCTGATTTTTTCACCGGCGGCATTTTCGGCGTGCACCAGGCGGCGCACCCGGTCCACCGCGGTCACGGTCCAGCCCGCATGCAGGGTGATGCCCTTGTCCTGGTACCAATCCCAGGCGTTGAGCACGATCTCGTCAATCGTCTGCTCCCCGGCCAGCACCGGCGACAGCAAAATGCGGTTGTAGTTGGGGTGCGGCTCGGCGCCGAAGACGGTGATGTCGTACAGCTCGGGCGCGATTTTGAGCAGCTCTTCGAGCGTGCGCACACCGGCCATGCCGTTGCCTATCATTACTAGCTTTGATTTTTTCATCGCGCTACTCCTGATGTGATTCGATTGACTGAGTGCATGCCCCATGCCATCGGCGGCAAACCGGGCGCCTTGGCACCCAGGGCGGGCTGGGAAAAACAGATACCCCGACGCTGGAGCCGGTGCGAGGCACGCCCTGTGGGATGCCCCCCAATACGTTGCACACGGCGTTGTGCGCAAAACCCGCGACGCTCTGGCCCGGGTCGGACGCTTCGTCACGTCCGATCAAGTTAAGCAAAACTTATGCCAGGTGATGGGACGACCCCCAAAGCGCCCACAAAATTGCCCGCGTTGCTGGTGCGCGACTTGCATGTGGTACACCTTTTTTCCTAATATCATTGCTTTCCATGACAACCGCGTTAGTCCATTTGAATGGCACGAAAGGCGCCGCCCGGTTGCTGCCCGAGCTCGAAGCGGCCGGCATTCAGGTGCTGGGCGTGGTCGCTGAGCGCAGCAAATTGGTGCGCGAGGTGGTGCGCCATGCACCAGACCTGGTGATCTGCGACGACCCGCTGCCCGACGAGGCGCTGTTCAAGGCCACGCAGTCGATTGCCGAGATCTCGCCGCGCCCGGTCATCGTGTTCACCAGCGACAGCGATGCCGGCCACATCGAGCGCGCCACCGAATCGGGCATCCATGCCTATGTGGTCAACGGTTATGGCGACCACCGCCTGCGCCCGCTGGTGCAGCTGGCGCAAGCGCGTTTTCGGCGCGAGCAGGCGCTGCGCGCTGAGCTGCTGGACGTCTCCAGCCGCTTTGAAGAACGCAAAATGGTGGACCGCGCCAAGGGCATCCTGATGCGTGCGCGCCAGCTGTCGGACGACGACGCGTTCCAGATCCTGCGCACCGCCTCCATGCACAGCAACCAGCGTCTGGGCCAGGTGTCGCAACACATCATCCAGTCGGCCCGCTTTGCCGAATCGGTGAACCGGGCCGGGCAGTTGCGCATGTTGTCGCAGCGGCTGATCAAGCTGTATCTGCTGCAACTGGCCGGGGTGCAGGTGGCACAGCAGAAGGAACGCCTGCAAGACTCCATGCTGCGCATCGACGGCAACCTGGCGCTATTGGGGAAAAATCTCTCCAAACCCACTTTTGGCGACTTGCTGGCGCAGGTCTTGCTCACCTGGACGCGCCTGAAGCAGGCCTTGCAGGGGGATCCCCGGGCCGACCAGATGGCGCAGGTCGATGCGCTGGCCGAACTGCTGCTGCTCGAAGCCGAGCGCCTCACCGGCAGTCTGGAAAACGCCGGTTCCGTGGCGCCGCTGCATGTGCTCAATAGGGCGGGCCGCCAGCGCATGTTGTCCCAGCGCTTTGCCAAATACGCCTTGCTCGGGGTGCTGGGTGACGCCGCCGCGCGGCCGCGCAGCGAGGCCGGCATGGCCGAGTCCCGAACGGAGTTTGCGCAGGGCTTGAGTTATCTCAACGAAATTCCGCTGAGCACGCCCGACATCCGTGGCGCGCTGATTGCTGCCACCATCGGCTGGCAGCAACTGCTGGCCGGTGCCGCCGATGCCGGCCAACCGGCCGGGCAGGAGGCGATCGCCAGCGCCAGCGAGACCCTGCTGGAGGTGTTCGAGCGGCTGTCGGGCTATTACGAGCGCAGCATGCAAATGCTGGTCGGTTGATCGTGGCGGGCTGCGATGCACCAATGTTGGGCATCAAACTTGCGGGTCCGGCTGCATGGCATTTGAACTAGACATCGGTTTCCAATCGGCGGCGGGCAGCAAAGCCGTCAACGAAGATTTCTGCGCCGCCATGCTGCCGGCGCCCGGCTATGAGGGCATGGGCGCGATCGCCGCCATTGCCGACGGCGTCAGCCGCGGCGGCATGGGCAAGGAGGCGGCGCAAACCACCGTCATCAGCCTGCTGCGCGACTACTACGGCACGCCGCAGACCTGGGACACCACGGTGGCGCTGGACCGCGTCATCTCGGCGCAAAACGCCTGGCTGGCCGGGATCAACCGGCGCCGCCATCCCGCCATGGGCCTGACCACGCTCACCGCTGTGGTGCTGCGCGGCCAGTCCTACGCGCTGGCCCATGTGGGCGACTCGCGTGCCTATTTGCTGCGCGAGGGCCAAACCCGGCAAATGACGCACGACCACGCGGTGGACCACCCCGACTTCCAGCACCAATTGCTGCGCGCCGTCGGCGCCGAGGAGCGGCTGGTGGTGGACTATGTGCAGGGCGACCTGCAGGTCGGCGATGTATTCATTTTGCTGACCGACGGCGTGCACGGCGCGCTGCCCGAGCGTCGCCTCAAGGTTTTGGTCGACAAACCGAGCGCCCAACTGGCCAGCGAGGCACTGGTGGAGGCAGCGCTCAAGGCCGGCAGCCGCGACAACGCCAGCGCGCTGGTGGTGCGCGTGCTGGGCCTGCTGGAGGCCACGTTGGAGGATGAGAGCCGGGCGGCGCAAACCCTGCCGATTCCGGCGCGGCTCAAGGTGGGTGACAGCATCGACGGCCTGCTGGTGACCGCGCCGCTGGCGGACAACGGCATCAATGTGCTGTACCAAGTAGAGGTTGTGGCCCCCACGCTCAGCACTGGCGTGTCCTCGCTGCCCCCCGAGGGGGCGCTCGCGCCGGGCAGCGGCAAGCAGTATGTGTTGAAAACCCTGCACCCGGCCCGCGCCCATGACCAGGAGGAGCGTGCCATGCTGGCGCACGAGGCCTGGCTGGCCAAGCGCATGCAGTCCTCGCGTGCGGCCGACCACCTGGTCCGGATTCATGCCGATCTGCCCAGCGGCCAAAGTCGCAGCGCCTTTTACCTGTTGTACGACTGGCACGGCGGCGAAACCTTGCAGCAGATCCTGGAGCGCCAGCACCGGCTCAAGCTGCCCCAGGCCCTGGCGCTCAGCATGCAGGCGCTCAAGGCGCTGAGCCGGCTGCACCGCCAGGGCGTGATTCACCGCGACATCAAACCGGCCAACCTGCACCAGGGCGAGGACGGCGTGCTGCGCCTCTTGGACCTGGGCGTGGCCTTGAGCGGGCGCGAACCCAAGTCGATGCGGGCGCTGCACGCCGGCACGCCCAGCTACGTCAACCCGGAGCAATGGGGCTTCAACGGCCGGCTGGGTGCCCAAGCGGGCGCCGATGCGCCGCAGGAACTGCCCGACGCCCAAAGCGATCTGTTCGCCCTGGGCGCCACGCTCTACCAGTTGCTCACCACCAGGCTGCCCTATGGCGAGGTGCTGCCCTACCAGGTCGGCCGCTACTACCGCGACCCGATACCGCCCAGCCGCCACAACCCCGAGATCCCGATCTGGCTGGACCACGTGGTACTCAAGGCCGTGGCGCGCGACAAGCGCAAGCGCTTCGAGACCGCCGAAGAATTTCTACTCGCCCTGGAGCGCGGCGCCTCACGCCCCTTGAGCGCACCGCAGGCCACCCCGCTGCTGCAGCGCGATCCGGCCGCCCTGTGGGAAGCGGGGCTGGCGCTGTCGGTGCTGTTGAACCTGCTGTTGATCTACTGGCTGCTGTTTTTGCCGAAGTAGGCGCGCCGGATTGACCGATCTCGCAGGCGCCCAATTGTTTGATAATCCGTGCATGAACGTCTTACTGGCCCGTCAGCTACCCCATATTGCAGCTTTGTGCGAGCGCTATGGCGTGGCGCACCTGGAGCTGTTTGGCTCGGCGACGGGCCCTGAGTTCAACCCCGAATCCAGTGACTTTGACTTTTTGGTCGAGCTGGACACGCAGACGCCAGGCTCGCGCGCGCGGCGCTGGACCGAGCTGGCCGATGCGCTTGAGAAATTGCTGGGCCGCCACGTTGATCTGGTGAACCCGCGTTACATCCGCAACCCGTACTTTTTACAAGCCGTCAACAACAGCCGCACAGTCATCTATGACCGACAAAACGCCCAAGCTGCTGGTTGATGCGCTGGGCGCCATCGAGTCAGCGCAGCAGTTCGTTACCGGCTGCTCGCTGGCTCACTACACCGCAGACAAGATGCGACGCTCAGCGGTGGAGCGCCAGCTTGAAATTCTCGGGGAAGCGTGCGCGCGGCTGGCCAGGCTGGAACCTGCGCTGATCGGATCGGTGGCGAACCTGAAGCTGGCCATTGACCTGCGCAACCGGATCATTCACGGCTACGACGCAGTGGATGATGAAATCGTTTACCTCACCGTTACCGATGATCTGGACGCTTTGAAAGCCGATTTGACCCGCTTACTGGTCGCGCGTGGCTGGGTAGTTTGACGAATTAAGGGTCTAACATGGCTTTAGCCAGCGTGAATTGGGCGTGAGTAGCTATTACTTTGATAGTACTTGGCACCTGGATGAAGTCGGCGGGGGATGAGGCGCAGACTGACCATGCGACTATGGGTGCCTGATTGAGCGTCGGCAAGGCAGCGTTTGCTGCCAGTCACAATTTTTGGTTGTGGGGCAGGACCGAGCCAAAACCGGCCGCTGGCGAATATCAGCTTTTGGTGTGTCTGCTCCACCGGTGGCAGCCCAGTAGACGCTTACACTATCCTAGCTCTCGAAGCGTGTTTGTTGCAGCATCCCATTCCCAGCGTCTCTTAGCCACTCGCGTTGACGCTGTCAATTCAAGCGCCTTGCGTTTGCTTTCATCGACCAGGGCCCGCATCACATGAATAGCCCCAGGGTTAGGCAACCGCTCTACGCTCTGGGCAGCTTCTGCCACAATTGCTTGCACATTTTGGTCTGCGTGTTGTGTAGCTGCTCTTGCAAAGAACGCCCGAGCCAAAGCTTCAGTGTGGGAATCACCACTTTTCCGAGCAGCCAACACGGCGCGTTCATAGAAGTCTCGGCCGAGGGCTATGTCTCCAGTGGCATACGCCAATGCACCAGCGTTCGCGAGCATGTGGGGCGCATGCTTCTTTGCATCCTGATGTCTGGTCAACCGAATGAGATCAGCATAGGCCGTGTCTACCTCTCCATTCTGAACGTGTGCGAAAAGCAGGTTCATTTGCAGGGGTAAGTTGTCGTCACCATCAACAGCAATCGCACGTTCTGCAGCATCTCTTGCTTCTTTGTAGCGACCTTCGAGGCTGAACAGGAAGCACAGTGAATCGAATGGTCTGGAAGCAAATGGCTCATCCTTTGCCCATTGCTCAGCAAAGCTAATGGCCTCAGGCATGAGCAGCCGGCGGTAGGCGTTGTTGCTATTCGCCTCGAAGGAAAGCGGCGTTCGAAGCGCAACTTCATCTACAACGAGCTTGAGCCTGTTGGCTGCCCATTCTGCTTGAGCCAAACTGTTGTCGTTGGGATGCGCGAGCGCCAATTGAAACAATCGTTTAGCCGACTTGTTCGATCCGGACTGAAGCTCTACGGTCGCAATTGCGCTCACCAACTCTGAAAGATGAGGGGCGACTTCCTTCAAGTTCGAGACGGAACGAATGACCGATTTGCTAAGCGTTGAATTTTTACCTCGAACTGTTGCGACGGCAATTTCAGAAGCCTGCACCCATGAGTCATATTGCAGCAATCGGCTTCTCTTCAGAATATCATGTGCTATCTCATGCTCACCAATATGCAAGTAGAAACGGGTCGCAGCTCGCACGATGAACCTGGAATTCGGAGCAAGAGCAAGGGCCGAGCGAACGTACTTCAACGCCGACCGCTCTTGGCTACGAGCTGTCAACTCACGGGCAACGTCCATCAAAAGGACTGGATTGCGGAAGTCGATGGCCAACACCCTTCTGGCTTGGCGGACAAAGTCGATAGCGGGTGCTTCTACAGTGTAAGCATCAGGTGCACTCAGCACACGTTTTGCCATCTCGACCAATCTGGTAGACCCAATCATCGGAGCGCTTTGAACGATGACTTGTGCAGCTATACGCGCGGCATCATGGTTACCGGCTTGAGCCGCAAGGAACATCAGTTCTGAAGCGACAGGGACTGAAGGAACTGTCCGAAACTCAGCCTGTTTGGCTGCAACTTCTATATCGAAGTTAGGAGTGGCTTTGGGCGGCTTTGCCCAGGCCTCGGCGGTTTGGGCTGTAAGCACAGATGATCTCCATCTGGGCACAACACGGCGGGGGCGCTGTTCATCAAGCATGGGGATCGGATCGACGAACTCGTGCCGTCTTCTCAAGGATGTCGAAACGCGATGCGTACCGCTGCAGCCACAAGAGGCCTACAGACGCCTTGGATTTATCGTCAGACCGACCTCGTCTTGCCGACTCTGGGTGGCAAAGATCGAGGACTAGCGCCACCAGATCATTTCTGAACTGATCAGGAAAGTCATCTGCAATCTCATGAATTGACTGTGTCAGTGCTGCTTGGATGTACGGCATTACCTCAGCGTAGGGCGCTCCCCAATTTTCCGGCCGATATGGATCAGCCAGTTTGCCCATTACGTACTCGGGTAGACAGATGTTCGTGAAGGCGAACACTGCCAAACTCCCGAGGTGGAAGACGTCAGAACTCAAGCGGCGCTCAACCCAATCACTTGGCACATCGCCGTACCGTTGCTCGAAGGGTGCGTAGTTGGCGGCACCAGGTCGCGGAAGGGAATCATGAGGTGCGGGGAATCCCCTCAACGAGGATCTACCAAGGTCGCCAAGTTTAAGTCTTGCATCTGGAAACACCAGCACGTTGGAGGGCTTGAGGTCCTGATGTGCAATGCTTTGTCCGTGCAACTGGAGTAACGCCAGTGTGGTTTGATGAAGCACATAAAACCGCCACTGATTTGTTACCGAGGCGCTGACGTCCACAGTATTCCGAATATCGCCATCAGCTAACTCAAAAACCAAGAATGGTACATAGCGCAAGACCGCTGATGCAGTTGGGTCGCGTTCAATCTTGTCCGACTCCAAGACCTGGACCACCCGGTTCAAACGCTTATCCTTGCAAACACCGAGCAGATCGCTTTCGTATTGGAACCCTGACATCACACCCATCAATTGAGTAATGTCGAATTTCTCAATGTCAAGCGCCTTTAGAAAGGCTCGTTGACCGTCCCTACTGACATAGTGGCAATTTGAAAAGTAGCCTCCTGTGTGGTCCGCTGCAAAGCTAACTGGATCTCCGATCAGCCATCCGGCCGGCGTAGTTTTACCTTTGAGGTCAAGCATAGAACTCCCTGTTGATTTTTTTCTCGCACTGGCGCATGGCCCTAATTTTTAGAACCGCACCTCTGACCTGTGCGTGATTGGCACGATTTGCGCAGTTTACGACAACAAACGGCGTCAGCTTCACTTCAAGTGCCAACAGTGATGCTTCCATTGGACGTCCGCCTTGCAGCAGTGATTCCGCACGCCCTATTTTCCGCTTGAGTTCGGAACTTGCCAGTGACCAGTGATTTTTGAGTGGCAGCAATCAGTCTTGGATTCAACCGGTCGATACACAGCAGAGGCTTGCGGCGAAAGGGACGCGGCGTCACGCGCTGCGCGCCCGCCCACCCTTGTAGTTCCGGCCCGCTGCGCTTCACTTTTCTGCGAAAAGTGAGCCTGCACTGAAAGGGCGGCAAAGCGCCATGCGTTTTATCTGCTGCGCAGATCACGCGCTGCGCGCCCGCCCACCCTTGTAGTTCCGGCCCGCTGCGCTTAACTTTGCCGGAGCAAAGTTAGCCTGCACTGAAAGGGCGGCAAAGCGCTACACGCTTTATCTGCTGCGCAGATCACGCACTGCGTGCGCGGCCTCCCTTTTCCGCCCAGGTGCGGGTCCAGCGAATCTGCATGACGCGCAGCATCACCAGCATCAGCAGGGCCAGCACGGCGAAAACGACAAAGCCCCAGGCGTAGCTGCCGGCGTATTGTTTGGACAAGCCCATGGCGTTGGGCACCAGGCCGCCGCCGAGGGCGCCGAATTCGCCAATCATGGAGCCCGCCACCGCGGTGGCCAGTGGCCAGCGCAGCGGCACCAACTGGAACAGCGCGCCGTTGCCCGCGCCCAGGGCCGAAAAACACAGCATCACCAGCAGCGTGGTGGCGACCAGCGAGCCGGTGGCCAGGGCGCACAGCAGCAGCGTGGCGGCCACGGTCAGCAGCACCACGCTGAGCGTGTTGATGCCGCCCCAGCGGTCGGAAATCCAGCCGCCGAACACGCGCAGCGCGGCGCCCATGAAGGCCGCCAGCATGGTGAGCTGGCCGGCCTGCACTTTGCTCACGCCAAACTGGTCGTAATAGTAGGTCGGCAAAAAGGTGGCCAGGCCGATGAAGCCGCCAAAGGTCACGGCGTAAATCAGGCTGAAGGCCCAGCCGTCTTTCTCGAACAGGCAGGCAATATGTTCCTTGAACGTGGCGTGCGCGTCCAGGTCGTCGGGTTCCTTGGCAAACACAACCATCACCACCATCGGGATCAGGATGGCGACGGCGGCCAGGCCGTAGACCGTGACCCAGCCAAAGGCCTGCGCCAGCGGCGGCGCAATCAGCACCGACACCGCCGTGCCGACATTGCCGGCCCCCACCAGACCCATGGCCAGCCCTTTGTGTTTGGGCGGGAACGAGCCGGCACCGAGTGACAGGGCGACGCCAAAGCTGGCACCGGCAATGCCCAGCAGCACGCCCATCGCCAGCAGGTCGTTGAAGCTTTTCACGAAGAAAAAGCCAAACAGCATGGCGACGGCGATCAGGCCCATCTCGACCAGCGTGGCATTCTTGCGGCCGATGTATTGCGACAGGAGGCCCAGCGGGAAGCGCATCAACGCGCCGGCCAGAATCGGGATCGACAGCATCAGGCCTTTTTGCGCCGGGCTCAGGTTGAAGGTCTCGGAAATGAAAGGCGCCATCGCCCCATTGAGCACCCAGATGCTGCAGGAGAACGAAAAGAACAAAAAGGCCGCGAACAGCGTGGGCGAATGGCCGCTCTTCAAGAAGTTTTTAAATCCCGCCATGGTGCTTGTCCTTCAATGTGGGGTTTCGACTCAGGCCACTTGCTTTTCCACATGCGCCTGGCGCGTGTAGAGAAAGTCAATGACGGCTTTGCGGTAATGCAGGTACTGCGTGCTATCGGCCAGCTCGACCCGTTTGCGCGGACGCGGCAACTCCACCTGCAGCACTTCGCCGATGGTGGCGGCCGGGCCGTTGGTCAGCATCACGATCTTGTCCGACAGCAGCACCGCTTCGTCCACATCGTGCGTCACCATGACGACTGTGCTGTGGGTGCGGGCGACGATCTCCAGCAGCTCGTCCTGCAGCTTGGCGCGGGTCAGCGCATCGAGT
>JAKFXU010000484.1 GCA_021731215.1 Rhodoferax sp. | reverse complement strand
CCCCCGGCCAGCCGCTGGGCCATGATGACGCTGGGCCGGTAACGCGGTTCTTCATAGTATTGGTGATAAACCGACTCCATCACCGGGTGCGACACGTCCAGGCCGGTCAGGTCCATCAATTCAAATGGCCCGAGCTTGAAACCAATCTGGTCTTTCAGAATGCGGTCGACGGTGGCGAAATCGGCAACCCCTTCGCTGACGATGCGCAGCGCCTCGGTGCCGTAAGCGCGGCCGGCATGGTTGACGATGAAACCGGGCGTGTCCTGCGCCTGCACCGGCGTGTGCCCCATTTGCCGGGCGTAGCCAGCCAGCTCGGCACACACGCTGGCGCTGGTCTTGAGTCCGGCGATGACTTCCACCACTTTCATCAAGGGCACCGGGTTGAAGAAGTGAAAGCCGGCGAATTGAGCCGGACGCTGCAGTCGGGCTGCAAGCGCGGTCACCGACAGCGACGAGGTATTGGTGGCCAGCACCGTGCTTGGGGCCACCAGGCCTTCGAGCTCAGCCAACAGCTTGGCCTTGACATCGAGCCGTTCCAGCACCGCCTCCACGATCAGGTCGCAGCCAGCCAGCGCCGCCAGCGCGTCGGCACACCGCAGCCGCGATTTGTACCGGGCCACTTGCGCGGCGTCGAGCCGGCCTTTCTCGCACAGCTTGTCCCACTGCGAAAAAACCGCGAATTGCGCCGCGCCTGTGGCCTCCGGTTGCAGGTCAAACAGCCACACCGTGCTGCCGGCTTGCGCGGCAAGCTGCGCGATGCCGCGGCCCATGGCGCCGGCACCGACGATGCCGACGTTTGAATAAATTGGTTTCATGCGGCGGATTATGACCCGGCCCAGCGCGGCGTTTTGATCCCTCCATAATGGGAACAGCATCGCTGTCGGTGTCCCTTTTGGTTGCGGGTAAGCAGCTTTAATCTACTAGTTGAAACACCATGACGCTCAAACTTTGCGGTTTTGCCGCCAGTAATTACTACAACAAGATCAAACTCCAGTTGCTGGAAAAAGGGATTGCTTTTGAGGAGGAACTGGTCTGGGTTGGCCATGCGCACGCCACCCTGATCGAGCGCTCACCGATGGGCAAGGTGCCGTTTCTCGAAACCCGTGACGGCCCGATCTCCGAGTCGGTGGCCTGCGCCGAGTACATTGAAGCCGCCTATCCGCAGCACAAGCTGCTGCCGGCGGATCCGTATGCGGCGGCCAAGGTGCGCGAGTTGATCATCTACAGCGAATTGCATCTGGAACTGGTGGCGCGCCAGCTTTATGCCGAGGCTTTTTTCGGTGGCAAGGTCAGCGATGAAATCAAGGAGCGCAGCCGCAAACTGTTGCTCAAGGGCGTTGCCGGTTTTGCCCAACTGGCCAAATTTGCCCCGTTTGTCGCCGGCGCGCAATTTACCCTGGCGGACTGCGCTGCCATCGTTCACCTGCCCTTGGTGGCGAGCGCCAGCAAATTGATTTACGGTGAAGACTTGCTGGCCGCGCTGCCGGTGAAAGACTACCTCCGGGCGATGAGCGAGCGCGCCACCGTGCGCACCGTCAACGCCGACCGCAAGGCCAATACCGAGCTCATGCTGGCGAAGCGTTCCGCTCAATAATCGGGACTCGATTCAGCGCCGGACCTGCAAGGCGCCCGGATTGACGATGTTGGTCGGCGTGCCCTTGATGAAGTTGATGACGTTGTCAAACGCGGCGCCAAAATACATCTCATAGCTGTCCTGCTCGACATAGCCGATGTGCGGCGTGCAAATGCAGTTCTCCAGCCGCAACAGGGCGTGGCCTTGCAAAATCGGTTCGGTCTCGAAGACATCGATCGCGGCCATGCCGGGGCGGCCCCGGTTGAGCGCGCCGATCAGGGCGTCGGGTGCTATCAGTTCGGCGCGCGAGGTATTCACCAGCAGGGCGGTCGGTTTCATGCGGGCCAGATCCTCCAAGCGGACAATGCCTTGCGTCTCGGCGGTCAGCCGCAGATGCAGTGAAAGCACATCGCATTGGGCAAAAAAGTCCTCCTGGCTGGTGGCGGCTTCAAAACCGTCGAGCACGGCTTTTTCTCTTGAGGGCGCGCGGCCCCAGACCAGCACCTTCATGCCAAAGGCTTTGCCGTAGCCGGCCACCAATTGCCCGACGCGCCCGTAACCCCAGATTCCCAGCGTGCGGCCTTTGAGGACACTGCCAAGGCCGAAATTCGCCGGCATGGAGCCCGTTTTCAAGCCCGATTGCTGCCACGCACCGTGTTTCAGATTGCCGATGTACTGGGGCAGGCGGCGCATGGCCGCCAGGACAAGGGCCCAGGTCAGCTCGGCCGGGGCCACCGGCGAGCCCGAACCCTCGGCCACCGCAATGCCGCGCTCGGTGCAGGCCAGCACGTCAACATGCGGACCGACGCGCCCGGTTTGCACAATTAACTTGAGCTTGGGCAGCTTCTCGATCAACTGGCGCGGCAGGTGGGTGCGTTCGCGGTTGAGCACAATCACATCGGCATCTTTGAGGCGCAGCAGCAATTGCCCCAGCCCCTTGACGGTGTTGGTGTAAACCTTGGCCTGGTAGGGTTCGAGCTTGGCGGCGCATTCGAGTTTTCGAACCGCATCCTGGTAATCATCAAGAATCACTATGTTCATAGGGCGTGATTGTGCCTCGGCGCGGCCTGGGACCGCTCAGCCCAGCAGCGGTGTTTGGTGGCAGGCGGCTAAGGTGCCCCCACGCTTGTCACTTTGTGTACTGCGCTGCCCCCGAGGGGGCTCGCCTTGCTTGGGGCGGCCCGGCGCGGCGGCTAGTGCAGTGCTGCTTCGTGCGCGGCCAGGCGATCAAGCTCGGCGCATACATCGGCCATGCGCCCGGAAATCAGCATGCGTCCGACCTGGGCCGGGGCCTGGCCGGCCTCCAGGATGCGCACGATCCGCAGCGGTTTTGGCGCGCCGGCTGGGCGCGTGCTTGGCAGCTCAATGCCGGTGAAACCGGAGTGGTCTGCCGCTGCATGAAGCGCAAGCTCATGGGCGCGCGGGTGGTGGCGGGTCTGCGTGCAGCGGCTTGATGCCGTGGCCGACATGACGCGACGCCACAAACCTTGCAGCGGTGCCAGGACTGCGGGGGTGGCAAATAGCGCAATACTCATTGGAAACCTTGGTATGGGTGCTTACATCAGCATGGTGTTGCGGATCAAGCCCACGGCCAGGCCTTCAATTTCAAATGGCTCACCGGGCTCGATCACGATGGTCTGGTAGTCCGGATTTTCCGGGTGCAGTTCGATCAGACCCTTGTTGCGGCGAAAGCGTTTGACGGTGACTTCATCGCCCAGGCGCGCGACCACAATCTGGCCATTCTTGGCCTCCTTGGTCGACTGCACGGCCAGCAGGTCGCCGTCCATGATGCCGGCGTCGCGCATGGACATGCCGCGCACCTTGAGCAGATAGTCGGGCTTGTGCTGGAACAGGCTGTTTTCCAGGTAATAGGTTTGTTCGATATGCTCTTGCGCGAGAATGGGGGAACCGGCTGCGACCCGGCCAACCAGCGGCAAGGTCAATTGGGAAAAACCGGGCAGCGACCGGGAGTATTGTTTGCTGCGGGATTCATGGATGGAGCGCAGGGTGCCGCTTTTGAGGCGGATGCCGCGCGAGGTGCCGCTGACCAGCTCGATCACGCCTTTGCGCGCGAGCGCCTGCAAGTGCTCCTCGGCCGCGTTGGCCGACTTGAAACCCAGCTCGGTGGCGATTTCGGCCCGGGTCGGCGGCGCGCCGGTGCGGGCAATGGCACGCTCGATCAGTTCCAGAATTTGTTGCTGGCGGGCGGTGAGTTTGGGGCTTTCAAGCATGGCGACTCCTTTGAAGTTCGGTAGGTCTTGCTGTTAGTCTGTACACACTGTGTTGATATCCAGTAACTGTATTTTTAACCAGTTTAGGAGAGTTTGCAAGTGACATCGATAAATATCGGCAAAAAAGTGGTCGTGCTGGGCACCGGCGGCACCATCGCCGGCACCGCCGCCAGCAGTTCCGACAACCTGGCCTACACGGCGGCCCAACTGGGCGTGGGCCAGTTGCTGCAAGCCGTTGAGGGCCTGTCAGCGCGGCTGGCCGGGCGCACCTTGGTGAGCGAGCAAGTGGCCCAGATTGACAGCAAGGACATGAGTTTTGCGTTGTGGCAGCAGCTCGCCTTGCGGGTGCATCAGCACCTGGCGCAGGCTGACGTGCAAGGCATCGTCATCACGCACGGCACCGATACGCTGGAAGAAACCGCTTATTTTTTGTCCGCCGTGCTGCCGGCCGCGCAGCAGGCCGGCAAACCGGTGGTGTTGACCTGTGCCATGCGTCCGGCGTCAAGCGCGGCGCCCGACGGTCCGCAGAATTTGTTGGATGCGCTGGCCGTTGTCGGCACGGCCGGGGCCTGTGGCGTGGTCGCGGTCTGTGCCGGTACGCTGCACTCGGCGCTGGATGTGCAGAAAGTGCACACCTATCGACTGGATGCCTTCAACTCAGGCGACGCCGGCCCCTTGGGCTATATCGAGGAAGGCGCGCTTCGTTTGCTGCGCAATTGGCCATTGGCCCCGGTCGACATCGGAGAAGACGTGATTGAAAAGATAGCGACCCTGAAAAACTGGCCGCGCGTGGAAATTGTGATGAACTACGCCGGCGCGAGTGGCGCCATCGTGGATGCCCTGTTGTCCCAAGCGGGCGCGGCGCCGCTGCGGGGGCTGGTGGTGGCCGCCACCGGCAACGGCACCCTGCACCGGGATCTGGAAGCCGCATTGCTCAGGGCGCAGGCGGCAGGCGTCAAGGTAGTGCGGGCCACCCGCTGCGCCAGCGGGCGCGTGTTGCCCACGCCGGGCAGCGCTTTTCCCGATTCGCAGGGCTTGTCGCCGGTGAAAGCCAGGGTGGCGCTGATGCTGGCTTTAATGCCGTGATGGCGCTCGACGCTTGCGGCTGGCCGCCGTGATCAACTGGCCAGCGCCTCAAATACCCGGGCGGTGATTTCGTCGACGCTGCCGCTGCCGCTGATGGCACGGTACTTGGGTGCGTTGGCCGGGTCGGCCTGGGCCCAGTCGGAGTAATACGCCACCAAGGGGCGCGTCTGGGCGCTGTAGACGTCGAGGCGTTTCTTGACGGTTTCTTCTTGGTCGTCAATGCGCTGAATCAGCGCTTCGCCCGTGATGTCATCCAGCCCGGCCACTTTGGGCGGGTTGAACTTGACGTGGTAAGTACGACCCGATGCCGGGTGTGAGCGGCGTCCGCTCATGCGCTCGATGATGGCCTCAAACGGGACATCAATCTCCAGCACGTAATCAAGCCTGACCTGGGCCGCCTTCATGGCGTCCGCTTGCGGCAGAGTGCGCGGGAAGCCGTCGAACAGGAAGCCGGCGGCGCAGTCGGGCCGGGCAATGCGCTCCTGCACCAGCGTGATGATCAGGTCGTCGCTGACCAGTCGACCCGAGTCCATCACTTTTTTGGCTTCCAGGCCCAGTGGCGTGCCGGCCTTGACGGCGGCGCGCAGCATGTCACCCGTGGAGATTTGGGGAATGCCGAATTTCTGGCAGATGAAGGTGGCTTGCGTGCCCTTGCCGGCGCCGGGTGCGCCCAACAGGATGAGTTTCATGGATGTCCTCGGGAATTAAATCAAAATCAAACCGCCTTGCCGGGGCCGCAACTGGGCCCAGCGCGATGCTCTGCTGCCATCGAGAATAGCACGTGACAGCTTCTGGCTGGCTTACATCCGCCGCGCTCAAGAGCCAAACAGTCGACGCACTCGCTCCAGGTCTTCAGGCGTATCGACGCCGGGGCCGGGCGCGTGCTGTGACAGGTGGACCGCGATGCGATGCCCATGCCACAGGGCGCGCAGTTGCTCCAGAGCTTCCGCGATTTCGAGCGGCGCCTGCGCCAGACTGGGAAACTGACGCAAGAAACCGACCCGGTAGCCATAGATGCCGATGTGACGCAGCGGCGCCGGGCTGGGCAGGGTGCCGGGCTGATCGCGCCAGTGCGGGATCGGGGCACGGCTGAAGTAGAGCGCCAGGCCGCGCGCATCCAGCACCACCTTGACGACGTTGGGGTTGCTGAAATCATCCCAATTGTCGATGGCATGGGCCGCCGTGCTGATGCTGGCCTCAGGCCGCTGGCTCAGCAAGCCGGCAACCGCGCTCACCAGGGCCGGATCGATCAGGGGTTCATCGCCCTGCACGTTGACCACGATTTCGGTGTCCGACAGTCCCAGCAACTGGCAGGCTTGGGCCAGACGGTCACTGCCCGAAGGATGCGCGCGACCGGTCAGCACCGCTTCCACGCCGTGGGCCTGACAGGCGGCGATGATCTCGGCGCTGTCGGCGGCCACCACCACCCGGACCGGGCCGGCCGCGCCCCTGAGCGGCATGACGCGCTGGGCGACCCGCACCACCATGGGCACGCCGCCAATGTCGGCCAGCGGCTTGTTGGGCAGGCGGGTCGAGCCCAGACGGGCCGGAATCAGGACGGTGAAACTCAAAGCCCGAGTTCCTCGTCGGTGAGAGTGCGCGCCTCGCTTTCCAGCAGGATCGGAATGCCGTCGCGCACCGGGTAGGCCAGTCGCGCGCTGCGGGAGCTCAGTTCCTGCCGGTCGCGGTGGTATTCGAGCGGTCCTTTGGTGACCGGGCAAACCAGCAATTCAAGAAGTCGTGTGTCCATGGGGCGATGATAGCGTTGGGTGGAGTCGGGCCGCCAGCAAGCGGTCGAGCTTGGCCATAAAGGCCGGCTCAGGGGTGAAGATCAGAGGGACCGCCAGCGCAGTGGGCTGCACAGGCCACAGCTTAACCGCATCTTTTTCAGTGCAAAGGAGCGTGTAGTCCTCGTATTCACGCCCTGACCAGCTTTTAAAGTCATGGTGATCCGGCAGCGCCAGGGTGCGTGCCAGTTGCAGGCCCTGCGCGCGCAACATGGCAAAAAAATCCTCCGGCTTGGCAATCGCCGCCAGCGCCAGCAGCGGTTTGCCGCCCGGGCGCGCCAGCGTGCTCAGTTCAATCGGGCTGCCATTGGCACGCAAGGCGTGGCGGGCCAGAGTGCGGTGCGCGGTGAAGCCGGCAAAGGCCGGTTGTGCGCCGGTATGCAACACCAGATCGACCGCGCGCGGCCAGGGCTCGCGCAGGGGGCCGGCCGGCAACAAGAAGCCGTTGCCGGTGCCGCGTGCGTCAAAAACACAAATTTCAAGGTCGCGCTGCAAACTCAGGTGCTGCAGGCCGTCGTCGCAGACGATGACCTGGGTCGCGGGATAGCGTGCCAGCAGTGCTTGCGCCGCGTCAAAGCGGCGGGCCGCGACAAAAACCGGCGCCGATGTGACGCGCTGGATCAGGGCCGGCTCATCGCCCACGTCCGAAATCAGGCTGTCAGCGAGCACTTGGCGGCAGTCCCGCGCCCGGCGACCATAGCCGCGCGAGACCACACCCACATGAATACCACCCACCTGCAGGTGGCGCACCAGCGCGATCACCAGCGGCGTCTTGCCGGCCCCGCCCGCCACCACGTTGCCGACCACAATCACCAGTGCATTGACGCGCCGGCGCTTGAGCCAACCGACCCGGTAGAGCTGGCGCCGCAGCGCCGCCAGTGCGCCAAACAGCAGGGCGAGCGGCCACAGCATCCAGGCCAGTAGACCCCGGCGCGTCCAGGCGCGGGTCAAGGTGCGCTGCAACATCGGCTGTTGCGCCGCCCGGCTCATGGGTTTACGGGTTCCCGGCCTGAGCCGAGGACTGGGTGGCAAAGGTGATTTGTGTCAGGCCGGCGCGCCGCGCCGCCTCCATCACCGTGATCACGGCCTGGTGCCTGGCGCTGGCGTCGGCATTGATGATCAGCACCGATTCCTTGCCGGCCCGGGCCCCCTCGCGCAGCGCCGCGGCGAGTGCGTCCAGGCTGCGCTCGGGCAGCGGGACCTTGTTGACTGTATAAGCCCCGTCGCTGGTGATGGTGACCAGAACCTCTTTGGGGTAATCGCGCTGCGCGTCGGTATCGGCCACCGGCAGCCTGAGTTGCAGTTCCGTGAATTTGCTGTAGGTGGTGGTCAGCATCAGGAAAATCAGCACCACCAGCAGCACATCGATGAACGGAATCAGGTTGATTTCGGGCTCGTCACGCGAACGGGATCGGAAATTCATGGCGTGAGGGGGTGCATTATTTGCGCAGGGTGTTGAGGTGACGCGCCAGCCGTTCCGACGCCAGTTCCAGGGTCAGCAGGTATTCGTCGACCCGAGCGCGAAAGTAGCGCCAGAAGATCAGCGCCGGGATCGCCACCATCAGGCCAAAGGCGGTGTTGTACAAGGCAATCGAAATGCCATGCGCCAGTTGCGCCGGGTTGCCGCCGGTGGCGCCGCCAGTCGGGGCCTGCGAGCCAAAAATTTCGATCATGCCGACCACGGTGCCAAACAAGCCCATCAGCGGTGCCGCCGAGGCAATGGTGGCGAGTGCGCTGAGGTAGCGCTCCAGCCGGTGCGCCACCACCCGGCCGGCGCCTTCCATCGAGGAGCGAAGGTCGTTCTCACTGCAGCGCGGGTCGCTATTCAAGGCGCGCAAACCACTGGCCAAGACCTCGCCCAGAGCGGAGTTTTGTTCCAGTTGCGTCACCACATCGGGCGCCGGCACCGAAGTGCGCGAGACACGCAACACTTCTTCCAGCAATTTGGGGGGCGCTACTTTGAGCGTCTTGAGGCTGATGAAGCGTTCAATGACGAGTGCCAAAGCCAGGATGGAGCAGGCGATCAGCGGCCAGATCGGCCAGCCCGCGGCTTGAATGATTGAAAACAAATGGGATCTCCGCACGGATGAAAGGCCCCGCGATTATGGCCCATGCGTCTGTTCAGTCCCGAGCGGCTGGCAGTTGTTGGCGCGCCCGCTCTGCCTTGGATGCGGCAACGGTATTGGGTTCAGATCACGCCGTCAAACATCATGACATCGACTGGGTCGCCCACGGCGACATCGCGCTGCGTGTGATTGAGCACGATCAGGCCGTTGGCCTGCACCATCGAACTCAGCACGCCCGAGCCCTGGTTGCCAGTGGTTTTAACCTGCAGCGCGCCGCTTGCTGCGGTGCTGACGATGCCACGCTGGTACTCGGTGCGCCCCGGTTTCTTGCGCAGCGGCTCCAGGCTGCGTGCCCTGAGCAGCGGCGGCGCTTTGGCGGTGCTGCCCATCATTTGCAGCAGCGCCGGGCGCACAAACGCCAGAAAGGTCACCATCACCGCCACCGGATTGCCGGGCAGGCCAAACAATACCGATGGGCCGATGCGCCCGACCGCCATCGGTCGTCCCGGGCGCATGGCGATTTTCCAGAACGCGACGTCACCGAGTTTTTTCATCATGGCTTTGGTGTAGTCGGCTTCTCCGACACTGACGCCGCCGCTGGTGATGATGGCATCAGCCTGGCCGGCGGCGCGCAGAAAGGCCGCTTCCAGCAGCGCGGGCTCGTCGCGCACCACGCCCAGGTCGATCACCTCGCAACCCAGGCGCGTCAGCAGGCCAAACACGGTGTAGCGATTGCTGTCGAACACGGCCCCTGCACGCGGCGATTGACCCAGGCTCAAAATCTCGTCGCCGGTTGAAAAATAGGCGACCCGCAGGCGCCGCAGTACCGGGATTTGTTCAATGCCCAAGCTGGCCAGCAGCCCCAGTGCCGCGGGTGTGAGCAGGTCCCCTTGTTGCAGCGCGGGCTGGCCTTGCATCAGGTCTTCGCCCAGCCGGCGGCGGTTGTCACCGGCTTGCAGCAGACCCGCAGGAATCGCGATGCAGTCCCCGTCCCCCGCTCGCGGGAGAGGGTCTCGGGTCACAAACTCTTGCGGCACCACCGTATCGAGTCCCTGGGGCAGAACCGCCCCGGTCATGATCTTCACGCATTCGCCCGGCCCGGCCCGGCCCGGCCAGGCTGCTCCGGCCAACGCGGTGCCCACCACCCTTAAGTTCAGGGACGCTTGGCTTGACAACTGCGCCCCGTCAAACGCATAGCCATCCATGGCCGAGTTGTCATGCGGGGGCACGCTGATGGGCGAGATCACGTCATGCGACAGCACGCGGCCCAGCGCCTGGAAAATTCCCACCGATTCATGCTGCGTGACCGGCTCCACCAGGCGCGATAAAAAGCTGCTCACGGTGCTGGCGCTCAAGGCCTGCGGGTCATAGCCTTCGAGTTCTTGCGCAATGCTGGCAATGGTTTTCATGCTCGGTTGGTTTCCAGTTGGCGCAACTCAGCCAGCGTATTGGCATTGCAGAACGCCTGCGGGTCGTCGCCGGGCAAATCAAATGGCACCAGCACCGTTTTGTGCAGCGTGGTCC
>JAKFXU010000483.1 GCA_021731215.1 Rhodoferax sp. | reverse complement strand
AGCGAGCGCGCCGCCGCGTTCATGCTGGCGTTGATCGCCAGGTCGGCCTGGTAGACGCGATTCAGCTCTTCGGCACTGGCGTGGATGTGCACCAGTTTTTGTTGGGGGCACGGCACTTCCAGCAAGGTATAACCGCCGCTGGTCATCTCGCCCAGCCGCGGCCCAATGGCCAGAATCAGGTCGCTGTTTTTGATACGCGCGGCCAGCTTCGGGTTGATGCCGATGCCGACGTCTCCCGCATACAGCGGGTGGTGGTTGTCAAAGGTGTCCTGAAAGCGAAACGCGTTGCCGACCGGCAACTGCCAGTTTTCGGCGAAGCGCTGCAAGGCCTGCGCCGCTGGCACGGTCCAGCCGCCGCCACCGGCAATGACAAACGGTCGCTCGGCATTCAATAGCATGTCGCGCAGGCGGCTCAGGGAGCCGGGGTCGCTCCAGGTTTCCACTGCCTCGACCCGTGGCAACGCTTGCGGCTGCACACCGGTAACGGGGTCGGCCACGATGGCCTGCGTCAGCATATCTTCCGGCAGCACCAGCACCACCGGGCCGGGGCGGCCATTCAGGGCCGTGGCAAAGGCGCGCGCCACGTACTCGGGAATGCGCCGGGCATCGTCGATGCGCTCCACGCGCTTGGCCATTCCCTTGGTACTGGGCCCGAAGAAACTCAGGTAGTCCACTTCCTGAAACGCTTCGCGGTCACGGGTGTCACTGGCCACGTCACCGACAAACAGCACCATCGGGGTCGAGTCCTGAAACGCGGTGTGCACGCCAATCGAGGCATTGGTGGCACCGGGGCCGCGCGTGACAAAGCAGACGCCCGGTCGCCCGGTCAGTTTGCCATGCGCCTCGGCCATGAAGGCGGCGCCGCCCTCCTGGCGGTTGATGATGAATTGAATGCGGTCCTGATGCAGGTGAAAGCCATCGAGCACCGCCAGATAACTCTCCCCAGGTACGCCAAAGGCGTGGGTGACGCCCTGGGCCACCAGGCATTCAACGAGAAGATGGCCGGCGATTTTGGGTGTTTTGGAAGCAGTCATGGCCGCTATTGTGCCGAAAATGAGGGCGTCCTTCGTGCGCAACAACTCAAGCCAATTGAGACAAGATGTCGGCTAACTCTCGCACCCCAATCGCTTGCACATCTTCGCTGACGGGAAAACGCTCCAGTCCGGCATGAACCACGAAGCGTTTGGCGGGCTTCAAATCGGCGCAGGCTTCGTAAAACCCCCGTGCCGGCTTGGCGGCACGACTGCGTTTGATCTCGATCGCCCAACGCTCACCACCTGGCAGCTCCAACAGCAGGTCAATTTCAGCGCCACCGGAGGTGCGGTAGAAGCCCGGCACCGTCAACGCGGGCGCGGCGTTGATCAGGTTTTCGATCACAAAACCCTCCCAGCTCGCGCCCACCACGGGGTGGCCAAGCAAGGCGTTTCGGTCGGTAATATTGAGCAGCGCATGAAGCAGGCCGCTGTCGCGAACATACACCTTGGGCGACTTCACCAGGCGCTTACCTACGTTGATGTGATAGGGCTGCAGTCGGCGCACCAGCAACAAATCAACCAGGAGATCGGTGTAGCGGCTGACCGTCTGGCTGCTGACCTCCAGCCCTGATGCCAGTCGCGACGCGTTGATCAAGGCGCCCTGGTTATGAGCCAGCATGGTCCAGAACCGACGCAAGGTTTCCGCCGGAATGCGCGAACCGAACATGGGCACGTCGCGCTCCAGGTAGGTCCGCAGCAGATCTTTGCGCCAACTCAGGCTTTGCCGATCGTCGGCCGCGAGAAAGCTGTCAGGGAAGCCGCCGCGCAGCCAAAGTGCCTCCATCGCATCGGTGGACACCTCCAGGACACTCAAAGGCGTCATGTCGATGTAGCTGATGCGCCCGGCCAGGCTTTCGCCGCTTTGGCGCATCAAGTCGAGCGACGCCGAGCCGAGCAGCAGGAAGCGCCCGGTCCGCTGACCGCGACGCCGCCCTTGGTCAATCAGGCCACGCAGAGTCAAAAACAGGTCGGGCACCCGGTGAATCTCGTCCAGAATCACAAGTCGGCCTTCATAGGCGGCCAAAAAAACCGCCGCGTTGCTCAACTTATCACGCTCTTGAATGTCTTCCAGGTCAAGGTAGAGCGCGTTTTGCGCCTCGCCAATTTGCAGCGCCAAGGTGGTTTTGCCCACCTGGCGCGGGCCAATCAAGGCCACCGACGCTTGGCGCGACAAGGCTTGACTGACAGTTTCCTGGATTTTTCTGGGCAACATCATTGTAAATTTACCATGTACTGGTTGATTTACAATGATATTTCAATTTCTCACCCGATCGCTGCTGACCCCCGCCCCACCCTCTGCTCCACCGCCAGCGCCGCGCCCACGCTGAGCAAGAGCACCAGGGCCGCGCCGAACAGGGTGGCGCCATACCAGCCCCGGTCCATGAACAGGCCAAACAGGAGGGGAGAAATGGCAAAACCCACATCGAGCCCGGAGTACACCAGGCCGTAGACGCGCCCGGTCGCCCCCTTGGGCGTGGCCTGTCTGATCATCATGTCGCGCGACGGGCCGCCAATGCCGACCGCAAAGCCGGTGCCCGCCAACACCACCATGGTACCGACCGCGCCAAATAGGCCGGTGCCACACAAGGCCAGCAAGAGCGCCGCCACGCCCATCGCGCGCGCCACCACGCGCTCACTGTTGCGCGTGCGTGCCGCGATCAGCCCTCCCACCAGCATGCCCAAAGCCCCGCACAACATGTAGGCCGTGAGCGTCAGGGTGGCGGCCTCAAAGCTCACACCATGCATGGCTTTGAGGATCGAGACGGAAAAACTTTGCACCACCGCCAGCGTCATGGTCGAGAGCAAAAAAAAGCCAAAACACCACCACACCACTGGCAGTTTCATGAACGCCAGGTCGTGCTCGACTGGCACGTCGCTGGAGCGCGCCACCACCTGGGTGCTGAGCTTGTCGCGCTGCAGAAGCAGCGCCAGCAAAATCACCCCATACAGGGCGGCGGCGGCCAGATAGGCGCTGCGCCAATCGGTCAGGCTGCTCAGACCAACCAAAAAAACCGGCGCCGCCGCCCAACCCAGGTTGCCGGTCAAACCATGCACGCTGAAAGCATGGCCCAGCCTGGGGCCCGATACGCGCTGGTTCAAGATAGTGAAGTCCACCGGGTGAAAGGTGGCGTTGCCCAGGCCCGCCAGCGCCGCCACCCACAACAGGCTTTCATAGCCGCTCACCCTGGACGCCAGCACGCAGGCCAGCACGAAGATGCCAAGCGCCGCAAACAGCAGTGGTCGCGCGCCCAGCCGGTCCACCGCAAACCCGGCGCTCGCCTGACCCAGACCCGAGACCACAAAAAACACACTCATCAGCAGGCCCAGTTGCGAGTAGCTCAGCCCGAACTCGGTCATGAAGACCGGAAACATCAGCGGCAGCAACAGGTGGGCAAAATGCGAACTGGCGTGGGCCAGTCCAACCAGGCCGATGATGGTGGCGTCCTGCCGGAGCGGTACGGCCGCGGGCAAGTGAACGGTGGTGCTCGTCATGGCGTGATGGTAAGTCACACCGGCAGACCGACCTCGGCGCCGTTCCAGCCCGGCAGCCATGTTGCGGGAAAGCACCGATAACGCCACACCAATTCGTGGTGCATACTCACTTTTTTTCAATTAACAAGGTATCTATGAAACTCAAACTTGCTCTGTGCTCTGCAGCAGCAGTGGCAGTCTTCGCGGCGGCACCGACGGCTCAGGCCAAGACCTTCAAGTGGTCCAGCGCCAGCGACATCCCCACTTTGGACATCCACTCGCAAAACAATGCGCTGGGCAACGGCGTGCATGCGGCCATTTTTGATTCGCTGGTGTACTACAACAGCAGCACCTTCAAGGTTGAGCCTCAACTCGCAACCAGTTGGCGTGAAGTGTCACCGACGCAAGTGCGTTTCACCTTGCGCTCGGGCGTCAAGTTCAGCGACGGCTCGGCGCTCACCGCCGATGACGTGGTTTACTCCCTCACGCGCGCCATGTCCAAGACTTCCAACTACGCGATCTTCACGCAAGGCATCGACAAGGTCGTCAAGGTCAACGACTCGACCGTCGACTTGATCATGAAAGGCTCCAACCCGGTGCTGCTCAATCAGTTGACCGAGCTGCGCATCATGAGCAAGGCCTGGGCTGAAAAGAACAACTCGGTCGAGCCCAAGGACATTCGCACCAAGGACGAGACCTTCTCCCACCGCAATGCCATGGGCAGCGGGCCCTATATGGTCAAGGAATGGCAACCCGACCAAAAACTCGTATTGATCAAGAATCCCAATTACTGGGGCAATGCACCGACCAATGTGACCGAAATCGTCTACACGCCAATCAAGGCCGAGGCGACCCGCGTGGCCGCCCTGCTGTCGGGCGAGCTCGATTTCGTTCTTGACCCCAGCCCGCAGGATCTGGCGCGCATGCGGGCTCACGCCAACCTGAAAGTCATTGACGGCGTGGAAAATAGAACCATTTTCTTCGGCCTGGACCAGTTCCGCGATGAACTTCCCGGCTCCAACGTCAAGGGCAAGAACCCACTCAAGGACCTGCGCGTGCGCAAAGCCCTGTACCAGGCGATTGATATTGACGCCATCAACCGCGTCACCATGCGCGGCCTGAGCCAGCCCACCGGCGCGCTGGTCGCGCCCCAGGTCAATGGCTGGACCGAAGCCACTCACAAGCGCCATCCCTATGATCCGGCGGCCGCCAAGGCGCAGTTGACCGAAGCCGGCTACCCGGCCGGCTTCGAGGTTGACTTTGCCTGCCCGAACAACCGTTACATCAACGACGAGGAAATCTGCCAGGCCGTCACGGCCATGTGGGCCAAGATTGGCGTCAAGGCCAAGCTGCGCACGCTGCCATTGGTGACTTATTTCCCGATGATTCAGCGCTACGAAGCCAGCATTTACATGCTGGGCTGGGGCGTGCCCACTTTTGACGCGCTTTACAGCCTGCAGTCGCTCACGCGCAGCGTCGGCACGGGGGGCGACGGCAACTACAACGCGGGACGTTACAGCAACCAGCGCATGGACTATCTGGTCGATCGCGTCAAGTCAGAAACTGACCTGCCAGTGCGCAACCGCATGCTGACCGAAGCTCTGCAACTGCAGAACGACACCGTGGCGCATATTCCGCTGCACAACCAGGTCATTCCCTGGGCCATGAAAAAGACCATTGACGTCGTTCACCGGGCCGACAATCGGCTGGACTGGAGACTAATCAAAGTCAACTAAATCGGCGAGAAAAGGCCCTGCGGGGCCTTTTTCAATAGAAGATTCGATCAAGTTCTCAAGCGCTCCGATGGGCGCAAGCAGCACCTGCTCTGCTACCATCGGCCCCCTACAAAAACCATACTCCGATGATTGCTTTTATTATTCGCCGCCTGCTTCAGTCCGTGATCGTGATGGTCACGGTGGCCTTTATTGCGTTCATGTTGTTCCAGTACGTAGGCGACCCGGTTGTGTTTTTGCTCGGCCAGGACGCCACCCCGGAGCAAATCAGGGAGCTGCGCGCCGATCTCGGGCTGGACAAGCCATTCATTATTCAATTCGGCCACTTTTTGGTCAACGCCACGCAGGGCGAGTTTGGCTTGAGCCTGCGTCAGGGCACGAAGGTCTCAACCCTGATCGCCGAGCGCTTTCCAGCCACGCTGGAGCTGGCTTTGGTGGCGGCACTGATGGCGCTGGTCATTGGCATCCCCATGGGGGTGTATGCCGCGCTGCGCCGGGGCAGCTTCATGAGCCAGTTGTTCATGACCATCTCCCTGCTCGGCGTATCGCTGCCCACCTTCCTGATCGGAATTCTGCTGATTCTGTTTTTTGCCGTGATGCTGGGCTGGTTCCCCAGTTTTGGCCGCGGTGATGTGGTGCAGGTCGGCTGGTGGAGCAGCGGCCTGTTGACGGAAAAAGGCCGACACCACATTGTGCTGCCGGCGATCACACTGGCCATTTTCCAGTTGACCCTGATCATGCGTCTGGTGCGGGCCGAAATGCTGGAGGTGCTGCGCACCGACTACATCCGGTTTGCGCGCGCCCGCGGCCTCTCCAACCGGGCCATCCACTTTGGCCACGCCCTCAAGAACACCCTGGTGCCGGTGATGACCATCACCGGCCTGCAGCTCGGTGGTCTGATCGCCTTTGCCATCATCACCGAAACCGTGTTTCAGTGGCCGGGCATGGGCTTGCTGTTTATTCAGGCTGTGACTTTTGCCGACATCCCGGTGATGGCGGCCTATTTGTGCCTGATTTCCCTGATCTTCGTGGTGATCAATCTGGCGGTCGATATGCTGTATTTCGTCGTTGATCCCCGCCTGCGTGTCGATGGCAGCGCCGGCCACTAAGGCCAGTGGCGGTATCGCCGCCATGCCTGGTAGGTTCATCGGGCAACATTCTTCTCACTCAACCAGTAACAAGAACTCATGAAAAATTGGCTTGCCCGTTTCTGGGACAGCGACATTGGCTACAGTTTTCGCACATCCCCGATGGCGATGGCTGCGGCACTGGTCGCTTTGATCTGTATCTTTTCCTCGGTATTCGCCGGTTTCGTGGCGCCGCACAACCCCTTTGATCTGGCTACGCTGGAGCTCAGCGATGCGCGCCTGCCGCCGGCCTGGTCGGAGCATGGATCGTCCAAGTATTTGCTGGGTACCGATGATCAGGGCCGCGACATCCTGTCGGCCCTGATGTACGGCGCGCGCATTTCCCTGGCGGTGGGCTTTGCCTCGGTCGTGCTGTCGGTCGTGATCGGCGTGGCCCTGGGCTTGCTGGCCGGCTTTTACGGCGGCTGGATCGACGCGGCCCTGATGCGCCTGTGCGACGTGATGCTGTCCTTTCCCGCCATTTTGGTGGCGCTGCTGATCGCCGGCGTCGGTCGCGCCCTGTTCCCCAACGCGCAGGATTCCCTGGCGCTGGGGGTGTTGATTGTCTCCATCACGCTCACCGGCTGGGTGCAGTACGCCCGCACCGTGCGCGGCTCCACGCTGGTCGAGCGCAACAAGGAGTATGTGCAGGCCGCGCGAGTCACCGGCGTGGCGCCGCTGCGCATCATGCGCCGCCACGTGCTGCCCAACGTGATGGGGCCGGTGCTGGTGCTGGCCACCATTCAGGTCGCCACCGCCATCATCACCGAGGCGACGCTGTCCTTCCTGGGTGTGGGTGCGCCGCCCACATCACCCTCGCTGGGCACGCTGATTCGCATTGGCAACGACTACCTGTTTTCCGGTGAATGGTGGATCACGGTGTTTCCCGGCTTGATGCTGGTGACGATTGCGCTAAGCGTCAATCTGCTGGGCGACTGGTTGCGCGATGCGCTCAACCCGCGTCTGCGCTGAACAGGAATGCCCTTATGAGTTTGCTTGAAGTCAAGAATCTGATCGTTGAATTCCCCGGCCGGCGCGGTACCCTGCGCGCGTTGGACGATATTTCCTTTGACATTGCGCCGGGTGAAATCCTGGGCGTCGTGGGTGAGTCCGGTGCTGGCAAGTCGCTCACCGGCGCCGCCATCATCGGCCTGCTGGAGCCGCCCGGACGGGTCGGTGGCGGGCAGATTCTGCTTGAAGGTCAGCGCATTGACAACCTGCCCCATGAACAGATGCGCCACATCCGGGGTCGTCGCATTGGCGCCATTTTTCAGGACCCGTTGACCTCGCTCAACCCGCTGTATTCGGTGGGCCGGCAACTGATCGAGACGATCCAGACGCACCTCCCGATGAATGCTAAGGAAGCACGGCTGCGCGCCATCTCCTTGCTCGAAGACACTGGCATTCCCGCCGCCGGGCAGCGAATCGATCACTTCCCGCACCAGTTCTCGGGTGGCATGCGCCAGCGCGTAGTGATCGCCCTGGCGCTGGCCGCGGAGCCCAAGCTGATCGTCGCCGACGAGCCGACCACGGCGCTCGATGTCTCGATTCAGGCGCAAATCATCACGCTGCTCAAGAGCATCTGCCGACAGCGCGGCGCCGCCGTGATGCTGATTACCCACGACATGGGCGTCATTGCCGAAACCTGCGACCGGGTGGCCGTCATGTACGCCGGGCGCATCGCCGAGATCGGTCCGGTCCATGAGGTCATCAACCAGCCGTCCCACCCCTACACCGAAGGCCTGATGGCCGCGATTCCCGACATCACGCTGGACCGGGAACGACTCAACCAGATTGATGGAGCCATGCCCCGCCTGAACGCCATTCCCCGCGGTTGCGCCTTCAACCCGCGTTGCCCAAAGGTATATGAACGCTGCCTGCAGGACCGCCCCGACCTGATGGCCGCCGGTGCCACCCGCGCCGCCTGCTGGCTGCATGAAGGGAGCCAGGCATGAGCGCCACAAGCAATCGCACCGGAGAATTTTCCGCCGGGCCGCCCCAAGGAAAATTAGCCCCCTCGGGGGGCAGCGTAGTACGCGAAGCGACAAGCGTGGGGGCTGCGCTGGTTCAGGCGCACGACCTGGCCAAATCATTTGATGTCTCGCCACCCTGGCTGAACCGGGTGCTGGAGGGCAAGCCCCGGGTCACGCTGCGCGCCGTTGACGGCGTCAGCTTTGAAATCGAAAAAGGCAAGACGCTGGCGCTGGTGGGCGAGTCCGGCTGCGGCAAAAGCACGGTGGCGCGCCTGCTGGTGGGCCTGTACGAGCCGACCCGCGGCGGCTTTACCTTTGACCAGCAGGACGCCCATGCGGCCTTCAAGACGCCGCAGGGCCTGAAGCTGCGCCGGCGCATCCAGATGATTTTTCAGGACCCCTACGCTTCCCTGAACCCGCGCTGGTTGGTGGAAGACATTGTGGGCGAGCCGCTCATCGAACATGACCTGGTGATCGATCCGGCCGAACTGAAAAAGAAAGTCGGCGATTTACTCAGGTCGGTCGGCTTGAGCCCGCTCGACATGCTGAAGTATCCGCACCAGTTCTCCGGCGGTCAGCGTCAGCGTATTTCGATTGCCCGGGCCTTGGCCACCGAGCCCGAATTTCTGGTCTGTGACGAACCCACCTCGGCGCTCGACGTGAGCGTGCAGGCGCAGGTGCTCAACATCATGAAAGACCTGCAGCGCGAGCGCGGCCTGACCTACCTGTTCATCTCGCACAACCTGGCCGTGGTACGCCATGTCAGCGATCAGGTCGGCGTCATGTACCTGGGCCGACTGGTCGAGCTGGCCGACAAGCACACCCTGTTCGACAGCCCCAAGCACCCCTACACCCGCATGCTGCTCGACGCCATTCCAAAAATGCACGACACCGGGCGCGCGCGCAGCCCGGTGCAAGGTGAAGTGCCCAACCCCTTGAACCCGCCCAGCGGCTGCACTTTTCATCCGCGCTGCCCGCACGTCAACGAGCGCTGCCGCGCCGAGCGGCCCGACCTGCTGAGCATCAACGGCGTCAAAATTGCCTGCCACGCGGTCGAAGAGGGGCGCATTTAAACCTAGATTCCTCAGTTGACCGCTTGTTTTTACCTGTAAGTCCTCATGGACATTGACCTTTTCAACTTCGATCAGGTTCACCCATTGGGTCAGAGCGCTACGCACCCGAGTGAGCCGCTGGCACCGCCCCTGGGGTCGTTGCTCCGCCTTGCAGGCAGGCGCCTGCTGCGTCGTCGCGCCTACCCGGCCACGCCGCCAGCGGCCCACTCGGGCACGTCCAACTGCGGTTTCTAGGCTCAACTGCCAAGCAAGGCGCCATAGGCGTTGCGGGTCTCGGGCGCCACCGCCGCAAGCAACTGCGCGTACGATGTTTTGTGCCGCATCATCATCCGCGCCGAGGCCACTGTTTTGGAGCGGCAGAACCAGTGGCAGGTGTGCTGCATCAAAAACAGCTCGGCTGACAGGGTGAAGGCCTTGCTTTTGGGTGACTGATTGAGGCCGTTCTTCGCTGCATTGCTAATCCCTTGCGCATGAATGCTCAGGGCTTTGCGCAGGTCAAACGTGGCGCTTGGAAAAAGCTTGTCGGCATAGGGGATGGAGAAGGCGAGTTTGCTCACGCGCGCGTTGGCCTCATCGACGCGGGAAAACTCGGCGACGAAGCGGCTGAACTGCTCGCACAGCGCCAGCTCGGCGCTGGCCAACAGGTTCCAGATTTGTGCCCGCCGCTCTGGATCAAGCTCCCCCAGCGCCCGCAGGTAGCCCTCGGTCAGACTTTCCATCAGCTTTTCAAGCTGGTGCTTGCCGAGATGACTGCCCAACAAGGCAATGCGCCGTTTCTGTTCTCTCGCTTTGAGCGTGTAAGCGCCAAGGGCAATCAACATCGGCAGAATCAATATTTCCATTACTTGTAGCGGTCGTTTGAGTAGGTCTTGAGTGTAGTTGCCACTGCCAATGCGGT
>JAKFXU010000482.1 GCA_021731215.1 Rhodoferax sp. | reverse complement strand
CGGACAGCACCGCCTGGAGCGCCGCAGGTGCTGACACGCCGGGCAAGTGAATCAGTCGTTTGCCGAGCGTTGTGGAAGGAAAGTTGGCGTCTGCCAACACGATTTCATCACCATGCCCCATGGACGCCAAAGCATGGAGCAAGTCGGGCGTGAGCAAGGGAGAAATTCCAATCAGCATGATGCAAGTGGGAAAGTGAAGGTTTAACTGTTAACAATCTAACATGTTAGTATCGTGCAGGATGTTTTGCGCCTATCGTTTACCCGTATACCCAGCCAGGCTGTGGGCCTGCAACATGGCGGGGTGTTCACGCAGACCCACACCAGCGCAGTCACCATGAAAATCGACACCCACCAGCATTTCTGGCACTTTGAACCCCAGGATTTCCCATGGATATCCGAAGACATGCCGATTCTGCGCTGGCATCAACGCCCCGCCGATAGCAGGCCCGGCATCGACGCCTGCGCCGTGCAGGGGGTGGTCGCCGTACAGGCCCGATGCTGTCCGGAAGAAACGGATTTTTTGCTCGATCTGGCGGCAAACCACCCGTACATCCTGGGCGTGGTCGGCTGGGCAGATTTGACCAGCGCCACACTTGGCGCGGATCTGGCACGCTGGCGCGGTCAGGCAAAACTCAAAGGCTTTCGCCATCTGTTGCAGGATGAGCCGAATCTGGCCGCTGTGATCGGCAACCCGGCTTTCAATCAGGGACTAGTCCGCCTGCAGCGTCAGCAACTGGTGTACGACGTGTTGGTGTTTGCGCATCAACTGCCGATGGTGGCCAATTTTTGCGCCCGGCATGACCAGCATGAACTGGTGCTTGACCATGTGGGCAAACCCGCGATTCGGCATTGGCAGGCGCATCCGGAGTCAAGGCGCCAGTGGACACAAGCTTTGCTGCAACTGGCCCGTCTGCCCCATGTCAGTTGCAAACTCTCGGGTCTGGTGACCGAGACCGACTGGCAACATCAGGATGATCCCAGCGCAGCCGACATTCTGCATATCCAGCAGTGTTTTGATGTGGCTCTGGAAGCCTTCGGGCCCGGGCGCCTGATGTTCGGGTCGGACTGGCCCGTCTGCCAGCTGGCTGCCGACTACCAATCTGTTCATGCCATCGCGCAAAGCTGGGCTGAATCGCGCCTTGACAGCCATGAGCAGCAGGCGTTTTGGGGCGCGAATGCCATGCGCATTTACGGATTGACGATTTGAATCGAAACATGACAAAGGATTGAGATGGATTTGCATTTAAAAGACAAAGTGATCATGGTGACCGGTGGTGGCAGCGGCATTGGGGCCGCCGTCTCGCTGGCGCTGGCCAGGGAAGGCGCCATTCCTGTGATCCTGGGAAAAAAAGCACTGGACACAAAATTCATGGCAGAGCTGGCTCAAATTCAGCCAGATTATCAATTTATCCAGTTGGAACTTTCTGATGATCAAGCCTGTCGGGATGCCGTTACTGCCACGGTGGCCCAGTTCAACGGCATCGACGGTTTGGTGAATAACGCCGGCATCAACGACGGCGTCGGCCTGGACGCTGGTCGTGATGCTTTTGTCGCCTCTTTGGAGCGTAACTTGATTCATTATTACGTCATGGCGCACTACTGTGTGCCGCACCTCAAGGCAAGCAAAGGAGCGATCGTCAATGTCTCCTCCAAGACCGCCATCACAGGGCAGGGCAACACCAGTGGGTATTGCGCGTCCAAAGGCGGGCAGTTGTCTTTAACCCGGGAATGGGCAGCCGCTTTGCTGGAATTTGGTGTACGCGTGAATGCGGTTATCCCGGCCGAGGTGATGACGCCGCTCTATCAGGAGTGGCTTGCGGGTTTTGAAAACTCGCAAGAAAAGCTGGAGAAAATCGTTCAAAAAATCCCCCTGGGCAAGCGCATGACCACGCCGGATGAAATTGCCAGCATGTGTGTTTTTTTGCTGTCGGATGTCTCTTCACATACGACGGGACAATGGATTTTTGTCGATGGTGGCTATACCCATCTGGACCGGGCCCTGTGATGGGTGCGCTCACCTTGGGTCTTAACAAATGCGCGGCAACTGGTCCCCGGTCAGCCAATCGACAATGCGCCGGCCAGCGAAGGCGGTGGTGAGTTGCACAAAATGGTGTTGGGCCCTTGGCGAATCTGGTTCTGGACGACTTACTGGGATAGTCTCTTTCCCGCAAAAAAGCCAGAAGATCACGAACAATACCGGACACTGCTGAGCAAGAATCTGTGTGAGTCAGGCCGGTTTGATGGTCAGGCCACTTACTGATGATGCGCGCGCTCGAAGGCCAGTACGGCGATCACACCGGCTATTACAACGAGCAGGACTGGTTTCCGGTCTTCACCATCGACCGCATCACACAAAAACGCGCGCCGATTTACCACTCCACCTACACCGGCAAGCCGCCCGACGCGCGACACCCTGCTGGTCGACAGCACGCCGATCGACTACCTCGACTTCGCCTCCCCCGTGAGCGGGCTGGGCAGCAAGATGGGCATTGACGCCACCCACAAGTGGCCGGGTGAGACCAGCCGCGAGTGGGGTCGCCCGATGAAGATGAGCACCGCGGTGACGGCCCCGCATGGGTCAGGGCTGGCGGACGCTGGGCTTGTGAGCCAAGGCTTGGGCTTTGGCTCGCGCAAATATTGCGCAAGCAGCTATGGATGCAGGAGTGAATAGCGTTTGACTGAAATCATGGAGATACAATAATTTACGCACTGACTTGGTGCTGTCGATGTGGTGATTCCCACGAGGTCTACTCCAAATCGAGCAAATTGTTTTGCGCTTCCGCACCACTGCTGTGCAGTGTCGAATAGCGTTCATGCCCAAATAGGGTCCTCTTATTTTTCTTGTGGCCATTGCCTGCCAATGTAGGAACAACCATGGAATTTTCGTCAACACCAAGGAATGTGAAGTGAAGTACACGAAATTGTCCGATTTTCTCGATTACGTTAAGGCCCGCGATCCGCACCAGCCCGAATTTCATCAGGCCGTACAGGAAGTCATGGGCAGTCTGTGGGGCTTTATCAAGGCCAATCCGCACTATGCAGATGCCGCCATCCTCGAACGCTTGGTTGAGGCGGAGCGCATCATTCAGTTCCGTGTTTCCTGGGTTGACGACCACAACCATACGCACACCAACCGCGCTTTTCGCATTCAGCACAGCTCCTCCATCGGGCCCTTCAAGGGCGGCATGCGTTTCCACCCTTCAGTCAACTTGTCTATTCTCAAATTTCTGGCCTTTGAGCAGACTTTCAAGAATGCCTTGACCACCTTGCCCATGGGCGGCGGCAAGGGAGGCTCAGACTTTGATCCCAAAGGTAAGAGCCGCACTGAGGTGATGCGCTTTTGCCAGGCCTTGATGGTGGAGTTGCATCGCCATCTCGGCCCTGATACCGACGTACCAGCCGGCGATATCGGCGTTGGCGGACGAGAAGTCGGCTTCATGACCGGCATGATGAAGAAACTTACCAACAATGCGGCCTGCGTGTTCACCGGCAAAGGCCTGTCATTTGGTGGCAGCCGGATTCGCCCGGAAGCCACGGGCTATGGATTGGTGTACTTTGTGCAGAACATGCTGGTGCACAACAAACTGAGCATCGAGGGCATGCGCGTCTCGGTGTCGGGATCGGGCAACGTTTCCCAGTACGCCATTGAAAAGGCAATGGAATTGGGAGCCAAGGTAATCACCGCCTCTGATTCTGGCGGAACCGTCATCGATGAGGCTGGGTTCACTGCCGAGAAATTGGCGGTCTTGAAAGATATCAAGAACAATCATTACGGACGTGTCGAGGAATATGCGAAGCAGTTCGGTCTGCGCTACGAGGCCGGCAAAAAGCCCTGGGGTGTCCCGGTGGACATTGCGTTGCCCTGCGCCACGCAGAACGAGGTGGACGGAGATGATGCGCGCGAGCTGGTCAAGAACGGCGTCAAGTGCGTTGCAGAAGGCGCTAACATGCCGTCAGATCTGCATGCGATCGATGTATTCCTTGCGGCCAAAATCATGTACGGGCCAGGTAAAGCTGCCAATGCTGGTGGCGTGGCCACCTCTGGCCTTGAAATGACCCAGAACGCCGAGCGCTTACCGTGGGAAAGTTCCGAAGTTGATGCACGTCTGAAGCTGATCATGGCAGACATTCATGCCAACTGCGTGCGTTACGGTGAGCGCGAGGGTGGCTTTGTCAATTATGTCGACGGCGCCAACATTGCCGGCTTTGTCAAGGTCGCGGACGCCATGACGGCACAGGGCGTCTATTAATGGCAGTAGGGGCTTGGTGTCGCGCTCGAAAGCTCGTACGGCGGCCACACCGGTTATTACAACGAGTCCATCACAAACGGCCAAGCTGAAAAAATTCATCCTTCTTCATGGCCGTTGAGAATTCGCAATGAAAAAATGCGCCACAAAAAATACAGTGAGGCTGTACTTAATCAGGATCGCTTCGGTGAACCGGCTAGGTACGGAGTTGGGGGGTTCAAGCAATTGGGCCGAGTCTTGATGTTTCACGTCAAGACGGATGAGGGCGTCCCCAGACGTATCAGCCCGACGAACTGATCCGGGGTCCTTACCACCACCGCCAGCCCCTGAAAAGGCTGGCGGGTCTGTTTTAAGGCGCACCGCCAGATGCCAGACCTTGAGGCCAAGCTGAGGTTCCTGCAGACGCCTGCGGCTTACGGCGCAAGCGGGCAGGATCCAGCGCGCTTGGCCACCCCCGAGTGCATCGAGACCCACATGTCCTGGGTGTTTTTGGTGGGCCAGCAAGTCTTCAAGCTCAAGAAACCGGTGCGCTTTCCCTTTCTCGACTTCACCACCCTGCGCTTGCGCGAGTTCTACTGCCGCGAAGAAGTCAGGCTCAATGCGCGTCTGGCGCCGGGCGTCTATCTTGGTTTGATGGCACTGCAGTGGTGTGAAGGCGCCTTCGCGCTGCTACCGGAGGCCGACCTGCGCGTGCCCGGCGCCGCCCCCGGCGAGACCGTCGACTGGCTGATAGGGATGCGCCGGCTGCCCCAGCAGCGCATGCTGCACCAATTGATCGCGCAAGGGAACGTGACAAACCAAGATATCGACGCGCTGGTGCAAGTGCTGCTGGCGTTTTACCGCTCGGCCCCGGTGGCCACCGTGAGCCCGAGCGACTATCTGGCCCGCTTCCAGTACGAACAGGCCCCGACCCGGGAGGTGTTGCTGCGACCGCAGTTTGCGCTGCGTGATGCGGCGCTGGCGATTGATCGGCTGGGCCTGGCGCTGGCGCAAGGCGCCGATTGGTTGCGCCAGCGTGCATGGCAGCGACGGGTGCTCGACGGGCACGGCGACCTGCGCCCCGAACACATCTGCCTGCTGCAGCCGCCGGTGGTGATTGACTGCCTGGAGTTCAACCCGCAACTGCGCCAGGTCGATCCGCTCGATGAAATTGCCTATCTGAGCCTGGAGTGCGACATGGCGGGCGCGCCGTGGATTGGCCCGCGCCTGGTAAGCGGCTGCGCTGGCGTGCTGGGCGAGCCGCCCGCCCCGGCCTTGCTGCAGCTGTACACCGCGCATCGCGCCCTGTTGCGGGCGCGCCTGGCGATGGCGCACCTGCTCGACCCGCAACCCCGCATGCCCGAAAAGTGGCCAGCGCTGGCGGCCCGCTATATCGCCCATGCCCTGACGGCGCTGGACGCCCTCGCTCAATCGCCCAACCGTCAGGCCTTCAGCGCGCCCCACCGGCGGCGCCCCAGCGGTTGACGGAAAACGCCTGCAGGAAGCGCTCCAACTCCGGCGCGGGCAGATGGTCAATGCCGGCGGCGCCGGCTCGGCCGTCCCCGCCAAACCGGCGGCACAAGGCGGCGGCCCCGCCCGGCGCCTCCCGTGGGGCTCGCACGCTGACCACAAAGTCGCCAGCACCAGTGGCCTTGAGCACCGCGTGCGCGCGCTGCGGCTGGGCGGCTCCCAGCTCGTTGGCCAGGCTGCCAATCACGCGCCGACTCCAGGGCGCATCAGGCAGCACATAGGCGCTGGCACCGGCATCCGCCCAGTGCGGCGTCACGGCGGCGGCCTGTCGCAAATCGTCTTGCCGCAGGGCATCGAGTTCCTGCGCAATCGACTCGTGTTCCAGCAACATCAGCGGGTCGCGATAACGGCTCAGAATCCGGTACAGGCGCGCCGGCGCGATGTGCACGTCGCGCTCGCTGTCGCCATAGGCGTTGTAGTTAACCGCCTCGCCCAGCATTCGCAGGCGACGCCGCTCTTCAACACCCAGCCCCAGACCGATCGCCAGCTCATCGGCGACATGCGTCAGCTTGTCACCGAAGGCGCCGACCACCGCCCAGGCCCGAAATTTTCCGCCCAGATGGCGGTCAACCAGCAGACTGGTGCAAACGTCGCTGGCGACATCGATATGCGCCTCCAGTCGCGGATCAAGGGGAATAGTGTCGGCCTCGTGGTGATCAAAGTAGCGCACCCGCGCACCGCTGCCAAGCAGGCGCAGCAGGGCCGGGCGATTGCGCCGCAGCGACAGGTCGCATACCAGCACCTCGTCACCCGGCCCCGCCTGCACGCGATCGAGCAGTTCGATATCGCGCTTGAGTCCGGTCACCAGGGTGGCCGCCTGCGGCTCATGCAGACGCCATTGCACGACAGCACACAAGCCGTCGGCGTCGCCGTTGCAGACGTCGATGTGACGCGCTGTCAGGACCACGGATCGGCCCGGCGTTTTACTCTTCTTCAAGCCGTGGCGGCGACTGCCCCTCGGCCGGCTCGCCGGTTTCAGGGTCGATCCAGTCGGCAATGCCAATCTCGTCTTGCGCCTCTTGCAGTGTTTCGCCGGGCTGCGGCGCCTCCTCATCGGCCGACTCCCGATCAGCCTGCGCCAGCTCCAGGCTCTCGAACGGTCCAAACTCCTGCTTGCCATCAGGCGAGCGCCAGTAATACCCATCCGGTCGCACCATGATGAGCTCCTCGGCAGGGTCTGCGAGCGATTCTTCTTCAGCGACCGTCGGCGCGCTGCTCACAACCGCCGGCTTGGTGTTCACATGCGTCACGGGCACTTTGCGCATCATCATGCTCCTCTGTATCAAAATGAAATTCGACCTGCCAAGGCTACCCGCCATCAGATATATTTGTTTGACAAGGCTCAAGCACGCGCGTTGCGCGACTGGTTATTTTCGGGGTTCAGGGTCGCCGTGGGATAAGGCCGTCGCAGCCCTCGAAGACGCTTGGGTGTCGCACCGATGCAGCCGGGATGGCGCACCAAAAAAACCGACAGGCAGTCTTGCCAAACTGGGCATTGCAGTACGCTATAGCACGCAAAACTGTGTTTTCCATGGCAGCATCAAGGTGCGATACTCGCGCTGAGGCGGTTGAACCTAGAAACCGCAGTTGACCGCTTCGTTTCGCTTGGCACACCGCATGAACGCTCACTTTTGTACTCGCGAACAAGTTCACCTTTTGGGTGACAGCGCTACGTACCCGATTGGGCCGCCCTTGGGCGCTCTGGCGGCGTTGCTCCGCCTTGCGGGCAGTAGCCCGCCGCGTTGTCACGCCTTGCCAGAACACCCCATGACGACCCACTCGGGCACGTCCAACTGCGGTTTCTAGGTTGAATTGCCTATCCGTGGTCTTCAAAAAGGTGCCGTATGTCTGCCGTTTTGCTGGAGCGTGATCAAATTCTTGACCAGATGCGCGCTGCACTGGCTCAAACCCAAAGCCGCCTGGGTCGAACCCTGCTGGTGTCAGGTGAAGCGGGTATCGGAAAAAGCACCCTGGTTGACTACTTTATGCAGGAGCAGGGGCTCAACTGCCGTGTGTTGTGGGGCGCTTGTGATGCCTTGTTTACGCCAAGGCCCCTGGGCCCTTTGCTGGACATGGCGGGGCAGCTTGACGCGGCGGTGGCCCGTGCGATACGGTCTGGCGACAATGCGGGCGCCATTTTTGCCGCGTTTCTGGCCGACCTGGCCGAGTCAGCTCGGCCCAGCATCGTCTTGTTTGAGGACGTGCATTGGGCCGATCACGCTACGCTGGACCTGATCAAATATTTGGGCCGCAGAATCTCACGGGTCCCGGCTCTGCTGGTACTGACCTATCGCGACGACGAGTTGTCGGTTGGGCATCCACTGCTGGCCGTTCTGGGCGAGTTACCTTGCGCCCATGTCCAGCGCTTGCGTTTGTCGCCTTTGTCGCGCCAAGCGGTACAAGAGCTTGCGCAGCGTAGCGGCAGCAATCTGGCGGACTTGTTCGAGAAGACCAATGGCAATCCGTTTTACGTGACGGAAGTGTTGGCCTCGCGTGGGCAGGTGGTGCCGCGCACCGTGCAGGATGCTGTGCTGGCGCGACTGCAGCGTTTGTCCGCTGCGTCCATTGCGTTGTGTGAGCGGGTCAGCGCGCTGCCGGGCCAGGCCGAGCTGACTCTGATCTCGCAATGGCCGGGGCATCAGGCCGACGATTTTGAGGCCGCTATTGACGAATGCGTGCGCGCCGGGATGCTGCAGATTCACGGTCAGGCGCTGCGTTTTCGGCATGAATTGGCGCGCCTGGCGGTGCACGGGATGTTGCCGCCGCAGCGTAAACGCACTTTGCATGGTGAGGCTTTGAGCGTTTGGCTGAGGGACCCCTGCGTGACCAACGCGCAGTTGGTGTACCACGCCCTGCAGGCCGGTCAGGTCGACACGGTGCTGCGGATGGCGCCGCTAGCTGGCGCGGATGCCGCCCGTTTAGGCGCGCACCGTGAAGCCGCCGCGCACTTTGCCGTGGCGCTGCAGCATGCGCAAAATGCACCCTTGCAGATCCAGGCCGAACTCAACGAGGCATGGTCGTATGAAGCAGGCTTGGCCCTCCAGATCGACGAGCAGGTCATCGCCGCCCGCGAACGTGCGATTGCCTTGTGGCGGCAGTTGGGTAACGCCGAACGGCTGGGGCTGAACCTGCGCTGGCTGTCGCGCCTGCACTGGTATTTGGGCCATAAAAAGCAGGCGCATAGGTATGCAGTGCAAGCCATTGAGGTACTGGAATCGATCGCCCCAACTGCCGAACTGGCGATGGCCTATAGCGTACGTTCGCAAATGTACATGTTGAACTCGAACTACGAGAGCGCCTTGATGTGGGGCGAGCGAGCCTTGCAACTGGCACTGGCGCAGGGCGCCCCCGAAGCCCGTATTCACGCATTGAACAACCTGGGCAGTACCTTGTTGATGTCGGGCCGACCCGGTGGCGAAGCCCTGCTGAAGGAAAGCCTGGCCTTGGCCATGGCGGGGGACTTTCATGAACAGGCAGCACGCGCCTATACCAATTTGAGTTCTTCCATGATTCTGCAGTGTCGCTTTGCCGATGCTGAGCGCTTTTGTCGTGAAGGCCTGGCCTTTGACCGTGAACACGACCTGGACTCCTGGACCTACTACCTGCTGGGCCTGTGCGCGCAACTGGCGGCCGAGCAGGGCCACTTTGCACAAGCCCAAACGTTGGCGCGGGAGGCGCTGGCCATCCCTTCCCAAACCCCGGTCATGCGCTGGCCACCCAGTCTGGCGCTGGGCATCGCCCGCAGTCGCGCTGGCGCTGTGGATGCACTGGCGATACTGGAAGAATGCCTGGCCACCGGCCTGGCCGTAGGCGAGGCGCAACTGATTCTGCCCACCTGTCGTGCGCTGGCGGAGGCGCACTGGCTGCGCGGCCAGACCGAGCAGGCGCGCAGCGTGGTAACGCAAGGCTGGGAACACCGCGGGCCGGCTGATGACCCGTGGCTGACCGGGCAACTGATGGTTTGGGGCCATCGTCTGGGGCTTGCTTTAGATCCCGGCGCGCCAGTGGCAGCGGTTTATCAGATGGAAATGACCGGCCAAGCGCTCCTGGCCGCCCGGCAGTGGGAGGCACTGGGCGCACCGTTTGAGCAGGCCTTGTGCCTGATGCGCTGCGGCGACGAGGGGCTCCAGCAGGCCATCGAGCTGTTTGCCCAGCAGGGTGCGCATCCCGCGCTGGAGCTGGCCCGCGCCCAGGCCCGCAAGCAGGGGGTTCGGGGTATCAAACGCGGGCCTTACGCTGCGGCCAGGGACAACAGCCTGGGGCTGACTGCGCGTGAACTTCAGATCTATCAGCTCATTGCCGGTGGGCTAAGCAATGAAGAAATTTCCCGCAAACTTAACCGTTCTGTGCGAACCATTGAGCACCACGTGTCCAACGTGCTGTCCAAGATGGGTGTAAAAAATCGGGTTGAACTGCGGGTGACGCAGACCCCATTCCGCTCAGCTTAAACCCAGATTGTCCATTAGGCGCACCTGCGGTGCTGTTTGGGTGCAGGCGGCGCATTGGCGGCCATTTTTGCCCTTCTTCGTTGTCCATAGCCCAAGCTATGGACGCCTCAGTCAGGACAAA
>JAKFXU010000409.1 GCA_021731215.1 Rhodoferax sp. | reverse complement strand
GCGCGGGTTTCTGCGGGCCGCCTTGCTGGTGTTGATGCTGACCACCGCCGCTGACGCTCTTTGGGCCGCCAGTCTGAAGCTGCCGGACGGCACCACGGCCGGGTCGGCGGCGGGTGCCTCCAGCACGGCAATCCCGCCTGAGCCGGCGGGGCGGTGGCCGAGCCAATCGGGCTTGAGTGTGCCCAGCACAAAATACGCCGCCAGCAGCACCGTGGCAGTTTGGGAAAACAGCAACCAGACACGTTTCATGGAGAAGTTTGGGCGCGACGCCCTCCGGGTAAATGGATCGATCACAACACAGCGCAAATTGTAGGCTTGGCGCAGAGTCGCGGCAGCGCCGGGGATTTCGGCCTTGGCACGCCAGGGCCTGTACAGTCCATCAGTTCCATGACCGCGCTACGCCAAATTATCCTGATTCACCCCGACGCGCCACCCAAGCCGGTGCCGGGCGCGCCCTGCAATGGCTGCGGCGTGTGTTGTCAACTGGCGCCCTGTCCGCTGGGCCTGCTTCTGTCGAGACGCCGTCATGGGGCTTGTGTGGCGCTGCGCTGGCATGAGGCGCTGCGCCAGTACCGCTGCGGCGCCCTCAGCCAACCCTTGGAGCTACTGCAAAGCCTGCTGCCGCGCCCGGCATGGCGCCTGGCCGCCTGGCTGGCACCGGCCCTGGCGGGTCTGGCGCGGCGCTCGATCGCAGTCGATCAGGGCTGTGACAGCAGCGTCGAGGTCAGCGCCTGGCAGGCAGCGCTGATGGCCTCGGACATTTCGTCGACAATGCGGCACGACTCAGCCCGCAAGCGGCCTTAGCCCTGGGGTTTTCTGTTTCAATGGCGCACCATGACCGACCGCACCCAGCTCCTGCAGACCTTTGATGCCTTGCTCCAGCCCGAGCGCTTTCGTGACTACGGTCCCAACGGCCTGCAGGTCGAAGGCCGCGCCACGGTGCGCAAAATTGTCTCGGGCGTCACTGCCAGCCGGGCGCTGATTGAAGCTGCCATTGCCGCCCAGGCGGATACGATTTTTGTGCATCACGGTCTGTTCTGGCGCGGCCAGGACGGCTGCGTCACCGGCTGGCTCAAGCAGCGCCTGGCCCTGCTGCTGGCGCACGACCTCAACCTGGTGGCCTACCACCTGCCGCTGGACGCCCACCCGGAGCTGGGTAATAACGCGCAACTGGGCCTGAAGCTGGGCCTGCGGGCACAGGCTCGCTTCGGCGAGCAGGAACTGGGATGCCTGGGCGGGCGGATCGAGTCGGGTGGTTTCGAAAATGCGCAAGCCCTGGCCGCGCACGTCGGGCAGCAATTGAAGCGGCCGGTGGTTCTGGTGCAGGGAGCGGCACGGGCGATGAAGACCATCGCGTGGTGCAGCGGTGGCGCACAAAGCTATTTTGAAGCTGCGATTGCGGCCGGGGCCGACGCTTTCATCACTGGCGAGATTTCCGAGCCGCAGGCGCATTACGCGCGCGAAAGTGGCGTTGCTTATCTGGCCTGTGGGCACCACGCCAGCGAACGTTTTGGCGCGCCGGCGGTGGCCGCGCATGTGGCAGCCCAGCTCGGTCTGGCGCATGAATTCATTGACATTGACAACCCGGCTTGAGGTATTCACAAGCCTGGTCTGCCCCGGAGATTGATGCAGCATGAAAAAACCGATTGCGATCACGCTCGGCGACCCGGCCGGCATCGGCCCCGAGATCATTGCCAAGGCGTTTCGCGATGCGCCCGCTGTCACGCAGGGCTGTTTTGTGGTGGGCGATGTAGCGACCCTGCGGCGCGCCGCACAACTGACCAGCGTCGGCCAGATAGCCCTGCCGGTGGCGCTGCTGGAGACGCCGGACCAAGCGCTGCGCCTGCCGCCGCGCTGCCTGCCGGTGTGGCAGCTTGGGGCGTTGGCGGCGCCGGTTCCGTTCGGACGCGTGCAGGCCAGTGCAGGCCGACTGGCCGCCGACTGTGTAGTCTGGGCCGCGCAGGCCGCTTTGCGCGGTGAGCTTGCGGCCCTGGTGACTGCGCCATTGAACAAGGAGGCGCTGGCGCTGGCCGGCGCACCGCATGCCAGTTATCCGGGGCACACCGAAATGTTGCAGGCCCTGGCGGCGGCGCATGGGGGCAAGTCGCTGCTGGCCATGCCGGTGCGCATGATGCTGGCCAATGACGAGTTGCGCGTGGTGCTGGTTAGCATCCACGTGTCCTTGCGTGACGCGATCGAGGCGGTGACTTTTGACAACGTGTTGCAGACCCTGCACATCACCCATGAGGCGCTGCGCGCGACCTTGGGCCGGCTGCCGCGCATTGCGGTGGCGGGCCTCAATCCGCACGCCGGCGAGGGCGGTTTGTTTGGCCGCGAAGAAATCGACATCATTGCGCCCGCCCTGGCGGCAGCGCGCGCACAGGGCCTGCAGGTCAGTGGCCCCTTCGCCCCGGATACCGTGTTCATGCGCTCGCGAGCCAAGGGCGGCCAGCCAGGTGAGTTTGATGTGGTGGTGGCGATGTACCACGACCAGGGTCTGATTCCGGTCAAGTACCTTGGCGTTGAAAAAGGCGTCAACGTCACGCTGGGCCTGCCACTGGTGCGTACCAGTCCGGATCACGGCACCGCGTTTGACATTGCCGGCACCGGCCAGGCCGACGCGTCCAGCCTGATCGCGGCGATCCGCATGGCGCGACAGTTGTCAGAGCGGTCGAACGGCTAGCCGCCGCGCCGGGCCGCCCCAAGCAAGGCTAGCCCCGCAGTTCCCTGGCCCCTGTCAAGTAACGATGTTTCGCTATTGCACTGATGGCAACGCTATCTTTTCAGGCTGTCCCGGATCTCGCGCAACAACAACACGTCCTCTGCCGTCACGGCAGGAGCGACCGGCGCAGGGGGCGTGTTTTTCTTCAGGCGGTTGATTTGCTTGACCATCATGAAAATGATGAACGCCAGAATCGCAAAATTGACGCCGACCGTGAGGAAGTTGCCATAGGCCAACACCGGCACGCCGGCTTTTTTCAGGGCGTCGAGTGTCATGGCCAAGCCTGCCGGGGGCTGCCCGAGCACGATAAACAGACTGGAGAAATCTAGTTTTCCAATCATCGCCCCCACCACCGGCAGCACCAGGTCGCCCACCACGGACTCCACAATTTTTCCGAAGGCGCCGCCAATGATCACGCCCACCGCGAGATCCATCACATTGCCTTTGATCGCAAACTCTTTGAACTCTTGCATCATTGCCATAAGAAAACTCCTTGTGAACGAGAGCACCGAAGTGCTGACTATAGACAGGCAGTAGCGGCGCCGGCAGGTTCAAGTTCGCCTGGAACGCTCGGCTACAATCTTGGGTTCACCCTAATAGCGATGTATTTCATTGAGGATTCCCATGAGTGAAACCCTTGTCGACAGCGGCCAGATCGACGCCAGCAAACGGACGTGGCTGATCGCGTCGAGCTGTGCCGGCGCCGTCGGCGGTCTAGCCGCCGCCGTTCCCTTTGTCAGTAGTTTTCAGCCGTCTGAAAAAGCCAAAGCGGCGGGCGCGGCGGTCGAGGCCGACATCTCCGCACTCAAACCGGGCGAGAAAATGACGGTCGAATGGCGGGGCAAGCCGGTCTGGATCCTGCGCCGTACGCCAGAGCAGTTGGCGGCCCTGCCCAAGCTGGACTCGCAACTGGCAGATCCAAAATCCGAGCGCAAGGTCTATCCGGTGCCCGAATACGCGCGCAACCAGGTCCGCTCCATCAAGCCTGAATATCTGGTGGCCGTGGGTATTTGCACGCATCTGGGCTGTTCGCCCTCCGATAAGTTCCAGGTCGGCCCGCAGCCCTCCTTGCCCGACGACTGGCAGGGCGGCTTCTTCTGTGCCTGCCATGGCTCCACCTTTGACTTTGCTGGTCGGGTCTTCAAGAACAAGCCGGCGCCGGACAACCTCGAAGTCCCGCCCCATATGTATCTCTCTGACACCAAGTTGCTCATTGGTGACGACAGACAAGCCTAAGGAGCAACAACATGGCTGAATTCAAAGAAATTTCTCCGAACGCTCCGGCGGCTGCAAAGCTGCTCAACTGGGTGGACAACCGGTTTCCCGCGTCCAAGCTCTTCAAAGAGCACATGAGCGAGTATTACGCGCCCAAGAATTTCAACTTTTGGTACATCTTCGGTTCGCTCTCTTTGCTGGTGCTGGTGATTCAAATTGTCACCGGCATTTTCCTGACGATGCACTACAAGCCCGATGCGGCACTGGCATTCGGCTCGGTCGAGTACATCATGCGCGACGTGCCGTGGGGCTGGTTGATACGCTATATGCACTCCACCGGCGCCTCGGCGTTCTTTGTGGTGGTCTATCTGCACATGTTCCGGGGCCTGATGTACGGCAGCTACCGCAAGCCGCGTGAGTTGATCTGGCTGTTTGGCTGTGGTATTTTCCTGGCACTGATGGCCGAGGCGTTCATGGGTTATCTGTTGCCCTGGGGCCAGATGAGCTATTGGGGCGCGCAGGTTATCGTCAATCTGTTCGCCGCCATTCCATTCGTTGGTCCTGATCTGGCGCTGCTGATTCGGGGTGATTTTGTGGTCGGCGACGCCACGCTGAACCGTTTTTTCGCCTTCCACGTGATCGCCGTGCCGCTGGTGCTGCTGGGTCTGGTGGTGGCGCACATCATTGCCTTGCATGAAGTCGGCTCCAACAACCCGGATGGCATCGAGATCAAGGCCAAGAAGGACGCCAAGGGACGCCCGCTGGACGGCATCCCGTTCCACCCCTACTACTCGGTGCATGACATCTTCGGGGTTGGCGTGTTCCTGATGGTGTTTAGTGCCATTGTTTTCTTTGCCCCGGAAATGGGTGGCTACTTCCTGGAGTACAACAACTTCGTTCCGGCCGATCCGTTCCAGACGCCGCTGCACATTGCGCCGGTCTGGTATTTCACGCCCTATTACTCGATGCTGAGGGCCGTCACGGACGAGATGATGTACGCCCTGATGGCCTGTGTGCTGGCCGGTGCCGTGCTGGCCGTGGCCAAAGGAAAAATGCCTAAGCTGTTCAAGGGCGCGATTGTGGGTTTTGCTGTCGTGTTGGTCGCGATGATGCTCGCCATCGATGCAAAATTCTGGGGCGTGGTGGCCATGGGCGGCGGTGTTGTGATTCTGTTTTTTCTGCCCTGGCTGGACAACAGTCCGGTCTTGTCGATCCGCTACCGGCCAAGTTGGCACAAGTACCTGTATGCGGTTTTCGTCATTGATTTCCTGGTGCTGGGCTACTTGGGGATTTTGCCGGTCTCAGACATCAGCAGTCGCATTTCGCAGGTGGGAACCCTGTTCTACTTTGGCTTTTTCCTGCTGATGCCCTGGTGGAGCCGCATGGGGACGCCGAAGCCGGTGCCGGACCGTGTCACCTTCACGGCGCATTGAACGGGAGAAAAGGACATGAAAACCATGGGCTTCACTAAAAAAATTATTCTCGGCTTGACGATGGCGTTGGGGTTCACCATGGGCGCTCAAGCCGCTGGTGGTGGCATCGCCTGGGACAAGGCACCCAGCAAGACCAATGACATGGCGGCGCTGCAAAATGGCGCCAAACTGTTTGTTAACTATTGCCTGAATTGCCACTCGGCGGCCTTCATGCGCTTCAACCGCTTGCAAGACATCGGCTTGACCGAGCAGCAAATCAAGGACAAGCTGCTGGTTACCAATGCCAAACTTGGCGACACCATGAAGGCGGCTATTGATCCGCAGCAGGCCAAAGCCTGGTTCGGCGTCAATCCGCCGGATCTCACGGTAATTGCCCGCTCGCGTGCCGGTGCCGGCGGCAGCGGTGCAGATTATCTGTACACGTTTATGCGGACTTTCTACCAAGACGCGGACAAGCCGACTGGCTGGAACAATCTGGCGTTCCCCAATATTGCGATGCCGCATGTCCTGTGGGAGCTTCAGGGCGAGCGTCGGCCGATCTTCACTGAAGTCGTGGCGCAGGGGAATGCAACGCAGGTTTTCAAGGGTTGGGAGCAACTTAAGCCCGGCACCATGACGCCGCTTCAGTACGATGAGGCGATGGGTGACTTGGTCAATTACTTACAGTGGATGGGCGAGCCGGTGCAAAACACGCGCGTGCGTATCGGTGTCTGGGTTTTGTTGTTCCTCGGCGTCTTCACGTTTTTCGCCTGGCGCCTCAACGCCGCCTACTGGAAAGACATCAAGTAGCGCGAAAATAATGCTTGGGCTTCGTTCGACAGGGCGTGGCTTGAGCTTCTCGGAGTGGGAGTGCATGCAGCATCCCACTCTTTTTAGTTTCAGCATAACTTGGGTACAAGTTAGCTTGCACTGAAACTAGGTTTTGATTTTTAGGAGCCCGCCATGATGGTGTTGTATTCAGGTACTACCTGCCCGTTTTCCCACCGTTGCCGTTTTGTCCTGTTTGAAAAAGGCATGGACTTCGAAATTCGCGACGTCGATCTGTACAACAAGCCCGAAGACATCAACGTGATGAACCCGTACGGCCAGGTGCCGATCCTGGTCGAGCGCGATTTGATCTTGTACGAATCGAATATCATTAACGAATACATTGACGAGCGTTTTCCGCACCCCCAGTTGATGCCCGGCGACCCCGTCGATCGAGCGCGCGTGCGCCTGTTCCTGCTCAATTTTGAGAAGGAACTGTTCGTGCACGTGTCCACTCTTGAGTCGCGTGCCGCCAAGAGCAATGAAAAGATGTTGGAAAAAGCGCGCGCCCATATCCGCGATCGCTTGACGCAACTGGCCCCGGTATTTTTGAAGAACAAGTACATGCTGGGCGACGGCTTCTCCATGCTGGATGTGGCCATTGCCCCCTTGTTGTGGCGGCTCGAATACTATGGCATTGATCTGAGTAAAAACGCAGCACCCCTGCTTAAATATGCCGAGCGTATTTTTTCGCGTCCAGCCTATATTGAAGCTTTGACACCCTCTGAAAAAGTGATGCGTAAGTAAGCAGCTTGCCAGAAAACCGATGATTGACGCACCAGATACCAGCTCCACCCGTCCTTACCTGATCCGGGCTTTGTACGAGTGGTGCACCGACAACGGGTTCACGCCTTATATTGCGGTGGCGGTGGACGACAGCGTGCAGGTGCCGCGCGAGTACGTGAAAGACGGGGAGATTGTTCTCAACATCGGCTTCGATGCCACCAGTTCACTCCAATTGGGCAACGACTTCATTGAGTTCAAAGCCCGCTTCGCCGGGACTGCGCGTGAAATCATGGTGCCGGTGAACCAGGTCATGGCCATTTACGCCCGGGAAAATGGACAGGGCATGGCTTTTCCCCTGCTCTTCCCGCCGGGTGCTAAATCAGCGGTATCGGCCCCGACCAGTCTGGTTGCGGTGCCGGACGCTTTGCATGGCGTCGAGTCGGAGGCCAAGGTGCCGCCGTTGGCCAGCGTCGAATCGGAGCGCCGCCCGGCCGACTCGGACACTCAGCCCGAGCCGCCGCGACCCGCCACGACCGGCCCGCGACCGACGCTGAAACGGGTCAAATAGTTGGGGCTTGCCCCAGTGGGCGCTGGAAGAGTCCAGTAAAATGCGAAAGCGCCGATTTAGCTCAGTTGGTAGAGCAACCGCCTTGTAAGCGGTAGGTCATCAGTTCGAATCCGATAATCGGCACCATTTAACTGTTTCAGGCAATAGCAAGACCCCTCAAAACCCGCCTTCTTCATTGGAGCGCGGGTTTTTTTATGGTTGCTGCATTCTTGGCCGGCGCCGCTGTTTCAGCAGCACAGGCAACTGTGCTCAGGTCCTTAACCGCTGCAGCAGCCCGGCGGTTGACGCATCCAGCCCCTCGGTGCGGCCCGAGTGCAAACGCGCGGCCACATCCTTGGCCAGCACTTTGCCCAGCTCCACGCCCCACTGATCGAAGCTGTTGATGCCCCACAGCGCGCCGCTGACAAACACGCGGTGCTCCTGCAAGGCGATCAAGGCGCCCAGGCTGGCGGGCGTGAGCTCGTCGAGCAGCAAGACGGTGCTGGGCCGGTTGCCCGGAAAGTGTTGATGACCGCCGGAATCAAACTTACCCACCATCAGGGCCTGTGCTTGCGCCAGCGCATTGGCCAGCAGCAGTGTGTGGTGGCCGGGCAAGGCGTGCTTCGCTTGCTTGACCACTACCAACTCGACCGGCACCACATCGGTGCCCTGGTGCAGCATCTGGAAGTAGGCGTGTTGCCCGTTGGTGCCCGGCTCGCCCCACAGCACCGGTGCCGTGCCATACGGCAGGGCGTCACCGCTGGCGTCCACCCGCTTGCCGTTGCTCTCCATCTCCAACTGCTGCAAATAGGCCGGCAACCGGCGCAGGGCGCTGTGATAGGGCGCAATCGAGCGGCTGCCCAAGCCATGAAAGTTGCGGTACCAGACGTCGAGCAGCCCCAGCCGCAGCGGCAGATTGTGCTCCAGCGGCGCGCTGCGGAAGTGCTGGTCCATGGCATGGGCCCCGGCCAGCAGCTCGCGAAACCCGGCCGGCCCAATCGCAATCGCCAGCGGCAGGCCAATCGCCGACCACAGCGAATAGCGTCCGCCAACCCAGTCCCAAAAGCCGAAGCTGGTGCTGATGCCAAAGGCACTGGCCGCCGCCACGTTGCTGGTCAGTGCGGCGAAATGCCGGCTAATATCGCTGCCGCCGTTTGATTCAAACCAGGCCTTGGCGGACTGCGCGTTGGTCATGGTCTCAAGGGTGGTGAAGGTTTTGCTGGCAATCAAAAACAGCGTGCTCTCGGGCCTGAGGCGCTTGAGCACGACGGCCAGTTCGTGGCCGTCCACATTCGAAACAAAATGAAAACGCTTATCCGGCAGCACGTATTCGTCCAACGCCAGCACCGCCATCTGCGGTCCCAGATCGGAGCCGCCAATGCCGATGTTGACGACGTCGGTGATGGCCGCATCGGCACGCACCGTTTGCGCGTAGGCCAGCATGGCGTCGAGCGTGCTGTGCACTTGCCGCAATTCATCGTCAAGGTGTGGGCTGGCTGCCGATTGAGCCGCCAACGCTGGCGTATTGGCCGGGGCTCGCGCCGGCGTCCTCAATAACCAGTGCATCACCGCACGCTGCTCGGTGTTGTTGATGGCGGCTCCGGCAAACAGGGCGTCCCGATGCTGCTCCACGCCGGTTTGACGCGCCAGCTCAAACAGCAGTTCTTGCGTCGCGCCATCCATCAGGTTCTTGGACAGGTCGGCAAAAACATGGGGCGCGCTTTGGCTCAACGCCGCAAAGCGGTCGGGCTCGGCGGCAAACGCGGCGCGCAGGTCAAAGGCGCGGCCAGCGTGCTTGAAATAAGTCTGCAGTGCGCCCCAGGCGGGGGTGCGGTCACAACGGGTGCGGGTCATGGGTGCGGCCTGTCAGTTCAGGGGTGAATTGTTTAAGGGCGTCGAGTTGCCTCATGCCAACGAGGGCAAAGGGCAGGGTTTTTGAATCAATCTTGAATTATCAATGAAACAAAGTTACATTACAAAGTCTTTATTTATGTAACTATGAACCATGAGCTTTGACCTGGTTTTGTTGGGTGGCAGCGGCGGTCCTCATGCTTGACCGCATCCAGGCTTGCCTGCCCTCGCTGGCCCCGGCCGAACAGCGCGTGGCCAAACTGGTGTTGAGTGACCCGCGCCAGTTTGCCCGGCTGCCGGTGCGCGAACTGGCGCAACGGGCGCACGTCAGCAAGCCCACCGTGGTGCGCTTTTGCCGCAGCGTGGGCTACGACGGCCTGTCCGACTTCAAACTCAAACTGGCTGGCAACGTGAACGAAGGCGTGCCCTTCATTCACCGCAGCGTCGATGCCGACGACAAAACCAGTGACATCATGGTCAAGGTGATCGACAACACGGTGGCTGCGTTTTTGAAATACCGCAACGAGGCCAGTACCGCGCTGATCGAGAAGGCCGCCATCACGCTGGCGCAGGCCCACCGCGACGGCAAACGCATCGAATTTTTTGGCGTCGGCAATTCCGGCATCGTGGCGCAGGATGCCCAACACAAGTTTTTTCGCCTGGGGCTGCACACCATTGCCTACAGCGACGGCCACATGCAGGTCATGAGCGCGTCCCTGCTGGGGCCGGGCGACTGCGTGGTCGTCATCTCCAACTCAGGGCGCACCCGCGACCTGATGGACGCCTGCGACATTGCGCGCAAGAACGGCGCCACCACCATCGTCATCACCGCCAGCGCCTCCCCGCTGGCCGCCGCCGGCCACATTCACCTGGCCGCCGACCACCCGGAAGGCTATGAGCGCTACAGCCCGATGGTGTCGCGCCTGCTGCATTTGATGATCATCGACATCCTGGCCACCTGCGTCGCCCTGCGCATCGGCGGCGACAAATTGCAGCCCTTGCTGCGCGAGATGAAGAACAACCTGCGTAGCAAACGCTACGCCTGATTGCTGCGCCGCCGCGCCGGGCCGCCCCAAGCAAGGCGAGCCCCCTCGGGGGGCAG
>JAKFXU010000266.1 GCA_021731215.1 Rhodoferax sp. | reverse complement strand
CCTGCTCTACAAACTCGCCGCCCGCGCTGCCCAACTCGCCGACGAGGCCAGCCAACCCCCTCTCCCTCTGGGAGAGGGCAGGGGTGAAGGCATCCCCTTTGACCGCCGCGCCACCAGCAAACTCATCAAGCAACTCGAAGAAGAGCGCAAGGCCGCCGTCGAACAGCTCAAGACCGCGACCTACCTGCACCGCCAGATCGCCTGGCTGCAAGACCGCTTCCCCAAGGCCGAAATGCAGGACGTGCCCGGCCTGTGCAAGGTCGTCACCCGCGCCGAAATCGAAGCCGCCGACTGGAGCCTCACCCCTGGCCGCTTTGTTGGCGTCGCCCCGGTAGAAGTGGATGAGGACTTTGACTTCGAGCAGACGTTGCGCGACATCCATGTGGAACTGGCCGACCTGAACCGGGAAGCGGTGGAACTGGCAGCGAAGATTCAGGAGAACTTTGAGGAGCTCGGGGTATGAGCGATCTTCAGCCGCGCCAGAGTCCCGAAGTCGGCCCGCTGCTCGACGACCTCAAGACCCTGATTGATCAGGCACGTCAGCAGGTTGCCGTCGCCGTCAATACCGGATTGACGCTTCTTTACTGGCAAGTCGGGCAGCGCATCCGCAAAGACCTGTTACTGGAGGAAGATCGCGCGGCCTATGGCAAAAAGATTCTGGCGACACTGTCGCAGGAATTGACGCAGCGCTATGGCAAGGGTTTTACCGAGTCGGCCCTCAATCGCATGGTGAAATTTGCCGAGGTGTTCCCTGACCCGCAAATTCTGGCGACACTGTCGCAGCAATTGAGTTGGTCGCACTTTCTGCTTCTGCTACCGCTGGACAAACCCATGCAGCGCGACTTCTATGCCGAGATGTGCCGCATTGAGCGCTGGAGCGTGCGCACCTTGAGCGCCCGAATCGACAGCATGCTTTACGAGCGCACTGCTCTTTCGCGCAAGCCGGATGCCCTGATCCAGCACGAACTCGAAGCCCTGCGCGAAACCGATCGCATGACACCCGCGCTGGTGTTTCGTGATCCCTACTTTCTCGATTTTCTGGGGCTTGACGACCGCTATATCGAACGAGACGTCGAAGACGCCATCATGCGCGAGCTGGAGCAGTTCCTGCTCGAACTCGGTGCCGGTTTCAGCTTCATCGCCCGGCAAAAGCGCATCCCGGTCGGCGGCGAGGATTACTTTCTCGACCTGCTGTTCTTCCATCGCGGCCTCAGGCGCCTGATTGCCATCGAACTCAAGCTGGGCGACTTCAAGCCCGCCGACAAGGGGCAGATGGAGCTGTATCTGCGCTGGCTGGACAAGCACGAACGGCAGGCCGGCGAAGATGTGCCGCTGGGCTTGATCCTCTGCGCCGGCAAAAACCGGGAAGCGGTCGAACTGCTCGAACTGGAAAAGAGCGGCATCCATGTCGCCGAATACCTCACCGCCCTGCCGCCGCGCGAGGTGCTGGAGCGCAAGCTGCATGAGGCAGTGACGTCGGCGCGGGCGAGGCTCGCACAGCGGATGGGCGACGAGGAGTTGGGGATATGAATTGGCAGTCATGCCGACTCGGCGATGTGCTGACGCTCAAGCGTGGCCATGATTTGCCCGAGCATTCGCGGCAGGACGGCGATGTGCCTGTTGTTTCGTCGTCAGGAATTACGGGCCGTCACAAAGAAGCCAAAGCAAAAGCACCCGGTGTCGTCACTGGCCGATACGGAACCATTGGCGAAGTGTTCTACCTTGAAGAAGACTACTGGCCGTTAAATACCGCGCTGTACGTTATCGATTTCAAAGGAAATGACCCGCGATTCTCAGCTTACTTTCTGCGAAATATCCTGAAGGACTACCAAAGTGAAAAAGCCGCTGTCCCCGGAGTTGACCGCAATGTTCTTCATGAGATTAAGGTCCTTGCGCCAGACTACGCTACACAACGTTGCATCAGTGACATCCTCTCCGCCTACGACGACCTAATTGAAAACAACCGGCGGCGGATGGCGCTGCTGGAGGAGTCGGCGCGGCTGCTCTATCGCGAATGGTTCGTCCGCCTGCGCTTCCCCGGCTATGAACACACCCGCATCGTCAACGGCGTACCGGCGGGGTGGCGCAAGGTTCCACTGGCGGAAGTTACAAGCAAGATCGGCAGCGGCTTTACACCTCGCGGCGGCGAATCGTCCTATCACCAGGAGGGTACGCCGTTAATTCGGAGCATGAACGTGTACGACGACCTGTTTGACGACGGAGGTTTGGCGTTTTTGAGTGAGGATCAAGCGGCCACGCTGGCCGGTGTGACCGTCGAATCGAAAGACATCCTTCTAAACATTACTGGCGCCTCCGTGGCGCGGTGTTGTATGGCACCGGAGCGTTACCTTCCAGCCAGAGTCAACCAGCACGTGATGATCATTCGTGTCGATTCCACCAAGGCAGATCCTTTCTTCGTTCACAAGGCTATCAATAGCGACGAACGAAAGCGGCAGCTCTTGAGCTATGCACAGAAAGGTTCGACCAGGGAGGCACTAACCAAGGAAGCTATGGCACGCTTCGAGATCACTCTGCCAACAGAGATATTAATGCGGCAGTTTGGCGAGATCGCTGCGCCGTCATTCCGACAACGCGAGGTTCTTGCGCTACAAAACCAAAAACTCCGCGCCGCCCGCGACCTGCTGCTGCCGCGCCTGATGAGCGGTGAAATCGCTGTATGACCCTCGAAGACCAGCACACCGACCGCAAATCCCTGCGCACCATCACCGGCAAGTCAGCCGATTGGGAGGCGCTGGCGAAGGACTGCGTGTGCTTCGCCAACGGCGCGGGCGGCCGCTTGCTGATCGGCATGGAGGATGGCGAGGCATTGCCGCCTGCCGGGCAGCTGGTGCCGCCGGAATTGCTGGATCGTCTGCGCAAGCGCATCGGTGAGTTGACGGTGAATGTGCAGGCATTGCCGAGTTTGCAACGTGCGTCCAACGGCGGCGAGTTCATCGAGCTGGTGATTGACCGCTCGCCCAGCGTGGCTTCGACACGTGACGGACGTTACTTCCTGCGGGTTGGCGATACGTGCCAGCCGGTGCTGGGGGATGATGTATTGCGTTTGGCCAACGAGCGGCCTGGGCGGCCGTGGGAGGCGATGGACAGCAGCGTGCCGCGTGACGCTGCTGACGCCGACAAGCTGGCGCGCTTCGTTCAGGATATCCGCAGCTCCGACCGGGTGAAGGATTCGGTGAAGGAGAAAGGCGCCTATGAGTTGCTGGCCCATTACGGCCTCGCGCAGGGCGACACGCTGACCCGCCTGGGCGTGCTGCTGCTCGGCACGACTGCCGACCGGCGGGCGCTGGGCACGGCGCCGCTGGTGCAGGCGATCAAGTACGACGAGCAAGGGCAGAAGATCAACAAGTGGGTCTGGGACGACTGCGCGCTGTCGCCGGTCGAGCTGGTCGATGCGATCTGGCGCGAGGTGCCGGATTTTCGCGAGAGCTACGAGGTGGCCGAAGGCTTGTACCGGCGCAGCGTGCCGGCCTACGATGAGAAGGTGGTGCGCGAGTTGCTGGTCAATGCACTGGTGCATCGGCCCTACACGCAGCAGGGCGACATTTACCTCAATCTGCACCCGGAGCGGCTGGAGGTGGTGAACCCCGGCCGCCTGCCGCTGGGGGTGACGCCGCGCAACATGCTGCATGCCAGCCGGCGCCGCAATGAGGGGCTGGCGCAGGTGTTCCACGACTTGGGCTTGATGGAACGCGAGGGCAGCGGCTTCGACCTGATCTACGACCGGCTGCTGTCGCAAGGCCGCCCGGCGCCCGTGCCGGAGGAAGGCGCGGACTGGGTCAAAGTGACGATCCAGCGGCGCATTGTCAGACCTGAGGTGATGCGGCTGCTGACGGAGGCGGATGAACGCTTTCAATTGACACAGCGCGAGCGCATCACGCTCGGTGTGTTGGCACAGACGGAAGGCATGACGGCCTGGAAGTTGGGGGCCGTGCTGGAGACGGATGGCGCGGATGAGCTTGTTGTGTGGCTGGGGCGTTTGCAAACCCTGGCTTTGGTGCAGACCGCTGGGCGCACACAGGGCACTCGCTATTTTGTTGACCCGACCTTGCTGCGTGGGGCCGATCTCAAGTTGCCCACCACCCTGCTGCGCATTGAGCCGCACCGCTTGCGGGCGCTGATATTGGAGGACTTGGCGCGTTACCCCGATTCTTCGAGCGCAGATGTCAACCGACGAATTGGTGCGGAGATTTCTGCCAAGACCGTCAAGCGTGCCCTGGATGATCTGGTGGATGTTGGGCGGGTAAGCCATGAGGGTGAGCGCCGTTGGCGGCGCTACCGGCTGTCAAGCCAGGAACATAAAGGACATGGGGTGGGGGAATTGCCATGAAGTCGCGTGCTTCTGAGCCAATGATTTCTCATAACCCAATGATTTATATGGGTTTTTATAAAGGACACGATCAAAATTCGTCCTTTATGCAACGGCTATTTGTCCAATAGAAGGCATCGCATGGCCTACACCGACATCAACAGCGAAGACCGTCTGGTACAGGCCACCTTTGCGGAGCATCTGGAAAAAGTTCTCGGCTGGGACAGTGTTTACGCCTGGAACCAGGAAACCTTTGGTCCCGACAGTACGCTGGGCCGTGCCAGCGAACGTGACGTGGTGCTGGTGCGAGATTTGCGGGCGGCGCTGGCCAAACTCAATCCGCAACTGCCACCGGGCGCGATTGACGAGGCGGTCACCAGGTTGACGCACCACGACTCTTCCCGTTCGCTGCTGCAGCACAATCAGGCCTTTTACAAGCTGATCCGCGAGGGCGTGCCGGTGAGTTACCGCGATGCCCAAGGGCAGACTCGCCACGCACAGGCCGCGGTGATCGACTTTCGCAACGCCGATAACAACCGTTTCCTGGCTGTACGCGAACTCAAGATCACCGGGCTGCGCACGCCCAACTACAACCGCCGGGCCGACCTGGTGTGCTTCGTCAACGGCCTGCCACTGGTGTTCATCGAACTCAAGGCGGTTTACAAGAACATCCGCGCTGGTTTCGACGGCAACCTGCGCGACTATCTGGACGAGAACGTCGTTGCTCATGCTTTCCACCACAACGCTTTTCTGATCGTCAGCAACGGCGACAACGCGCGCTTCGGTTCCATCACCAGCGCCTGGGAACACTTCGGTGAATGGAAGCGGCTGGACGAGCGGGACGCGGGCAGTGTGGCGGCCGAGGTTCTGCTCAACGGCATGCTGGCCAAGGACCGGCTGCTGGACATCGTTGAGAACTTCATTTTGTTCGACGCCAGCAAGGCCGGGGCGGTGCGCAAGGTGGTGGCGCGCAACCATCAGTTGCTGGGGGTCAATCAGGCGGTGGCGGCCGTGGTTCGGCAAGAGGAACTCAAACGCCAGTTTCCGCCGGGTGAGCGGCTAAAAGCTCGCGTGATCGAGTTGCCCGTGTCAAGCACGGAACGCGCGGCCAATGAGCCATTGACGCCCTACCCCATAGCGGCAGAGCCCGTACCGCAATACCTGCAACTCATTGAGCGTGCCCATCCAGACCTTGGCCGCCTGGGTGTGGTCTGGCACACGCAAGGCAGCGGCAAGTCGTATTCCATGGCCTTCTTCTCCGAAAAGGTGCGGCGTACCGTGGAAGGTAACTTCACCTTTGTGTTGATGACCGACCGCGATGATCTGGACAGCCAGATCTACAAGACCTTTGTCGGCTGTGGCGTGGCCGATGACCAGACGCCGCGCGCAGGTTCGGGCAAGGAGCTGGAGCAACTGCTGAAGCAAAATCACCGCTATGTGTTCAGCCTGATTCACAAGTTCAATCAGGGCGTGCCGCCGGGCGAGCCCTACAGCGCTAGAGACGACATCATCGTGATCTCGGACGAGGCGCACCGCACCCAGTCTGGCAAGCTGGCGCGCAACATGCGTTTGGCCCTGCCCAATGCCGCCTTCATCGGCTTCACCGGCACGCCACTGTTCAAGCACGACGAACTGACCAAACGCATTTTTGGCGGCTACATCTCGCGCTACGACTTCAAGCGCAGCGAGGAAGATGGCGCCACGGTCAAGCTGGTCTACGAAAACCGGGGCGAGAAGCTGGGCCTGGCGCGGCTGGATTTGAACGACAAAATCGCGGCTGCCGTCGATACCGCCGAACTTGATCCGGACCAAACCGCCCTGCTGGAGAAATTGCTGGGCAAGGACTATGAGGTCATCACCGCCGACGAACGCTTGCTGAAAGTCGCTGCGGATTTTGTGACGCATTGCAGCACGCGCTGGGAAGCGGGCAAGACCATGCTGGTCTGCATCGACAAAATCACCTGCGCCCGCATGCTGATGCTGATCAAGCCACTGTGGAAGGCGAAGGCCGCATCGGTTCGTCTGGAAGCGCAAGCCAAGCGCCAGGAGATTGCCGCCGCATCGGACGATGAAACCCGGCAGGTTCTGCACGCCCAGCGCGATCGTTTGCTGGCCAAGGCCGACTGGCTGGATGAGACCATCGTCGAGATCATCATCAGCGAGGCCCAAAACGAAGTGGCCGACTTCAAGAAGTGGGGTTTTGACATCATCCCGCACCGTGCCCGCATGAAGCTGGGGTTTGAGACGCCCGATGGCAAACGGGTCGATGTGGAGTCGGCGTTCAAGAATCCGAAGCACCCGTTCCGCGTGGCAATCGTGTGCGCCATGTGGCTCACCGGCTTCGATGTCGAATGCCTGTCCACGCTCTACATCGACAAGCCGATGCGCGCCCACACATTGATGCAGGCCATCGCCCGCGCCAACCGGCGTTATCCGGGCAAGGACTTCGGCCTGATCGTGGACTACAACGGCATGCTCAAAAGCCTGCGCGAAGCCCTGGCCCAATATGCGCTGGGTGACGATGGTGGCGATGATCAAATCGTGGCTCCGCTGGAAGAGCGGGTAGCGGCGCTGGCCGATGCCATTGAGGTCACCGAAGCGCATCTGCGTGGTTTGGGTTTCGAGCCAGCGGGGTTGCTGGGTGCCAAGGGATTTACCCACCTGCAGGGGTTGGCGGATGCGGTCAATGCGGTCTATACCAATGACGAATCGAAGCGCCGTTTCGAGATATTTTCTCGGGTGGTGTTCAACCGCTTCAAGGCGCTACTGGTCGAACCATCGGCGCTGACCTACGCCGAACGGCACGACAACATCGAGGCGATCTACAAGAAGTTGGGCGAACGCCGCGACACCGCCGACGTGAGCGCCCTCCTGCAAATTCTGCATCGCATCGTCAATCAGGCCATTGCGACGCAGTCGCCCGGTGGGGATCAAACCAGCGGGCTGACGGTTGATCTGTCTCAGATCAACATGGAAAAGCTGCGCGACGAATTCGGCAAAAAGGTCAAGCACAAAGCCACCGTGATCGAAGACATTCGGAGAATCGTCGAAGACAAACTTGCGCAGATGCTGGCCCGCAATCCGCTGCGCATGAACTACGAGAAGAAGTACCAGGAGATCATTGCCGCCTACAACCAGGACAAGGACCGAGCCACGGTCGAGGACACGTTCGCCAAGTTGCTCGACGTGGTCAACGCTCTGGATGCCGAGCAGCGCCGCTCCGTAGAAGAAGGCCTGAGCGAAGATCAACTGGCCCTGTTCGACTTGTTGCAGCGAAGTGATCTCTCCAGGGCAGACCGGGAACGCATCAAGCAAGCCAGTCGCGAGCTGCTGGCCGGTATTTTAGAGGTGATCGCGCCGTTGGACCGATGGACCGAGAAGGAGCAGACCCAGGCTGAAGTGGAAACCTTCATCCTCGACCACGTCTATCAGGCGCTCCCGGAACCGCCCTACACACCAGACGACAAACAGAAAATGGCCGCGTTGGTGTATCGGCATATCTGGCAGCAAAGCGTGGCGTCCCGAATGGCGAAGGCGCCAGACTGACACGCTTTCACAGATAGACTTAGCACCGCATGCCATTGCTGTACCGAATTCAACCCTTGATTTTCTGCGCCGCCTCGTCCGCTGCCCGGACGCCATCGGGAGAACTGCGGTACTCAAACGCGAACACCGCCGCTTCCACCCGCGAGCGCAGGTTGAGCTTGTCCATGATGTGGCGCACGTGCAGTTTGACGGTGTTGTGGCTGATGTCCAGGGCCTGCGCAATCACCTTGTTGCTTTGCCCGCGCGCCACGTGGTCGAGCACCTCGCGCTCGCGTTCGGTGAGCGAGGCCACCAGGTCGCCCTTGACCGATCCCTTGGGGCCCGATTGCAGGATTTGCGCCAGCTTGAGCGTCATGGCCGAGGCCACCACCATCTCGCCCCGCGTCGCCCGTCCGATGGCATCGATCACCGCCTCGGGTTCCATGTCCTTGAGCAAGTAGCCGCGCACACCGGCGCGCAGGGCGGCCGACATATCGTCTTCGCTGTCGCTCATGGTCAGTATCACCACCGGGGTGTCACAGCCCTCGGCCCGAATCTGGCGCAACAGGCTCAGACCATCGGTTTTGCCCAAACGCAAGTCCAGCACCATCAGGTCGGGCTGCTGCTCGCGCAACATTGCCACCACCAGGGCCGGGTCGCCGGTGGCGCCCACCACCACCATGTCGCTGCGGTGTTCCAGCAGCTCGGTCAGGCCGCTGCGGCACAGTGCGTGGTCGTCCACCAGCAGCACCCGCGTCTTGGCGGTCATGGAGCGGCCTCCACCGGGGCCGCACCGGTGGGCAGCAGCAGACGCACGCGCGTGCCGCCCCCTTGGTTCAGGCCCACCTCCAAGCTGCCGCCCAGACGCCGCGCGCGCCCCTGCATGATTTCCAGCCCGAAGTGGGTCGCCGGTGCCGAGCCCTTGGCCGTTGTCACAATGGTGGCCACCGACGGTGCGCCCAGGCCCAGGCCATCGTCCTCGATCACGAACTCCAGTCGCGCCGGGGTCTTGTCAATCGCCAGCACCGCGTGGCGGGCCATCGAGTGTTTGGCAATGTTGGCCAGCGCTTCTTGCACAATGTGAAACACCTGAACCTCCTGTTCATCGGACAAGCTCAGATTCTGCACCGAATTCCGCAATTCCAGTGTGATGCCGTTGCGCTCAAAAAAACCATCGGCGAGGCCCTGCAGCGCATGCAACAAGCCCAGCGGGTCCATGCGGGTGCGGAAATAGGTCATGACCTCGCGCAAGTTGTCATGCACTTCCCCCACCGCGGATCGGACATCCGAAAAATACTTGAGCGATTTTTGGTCGTCGTGCGCCAGCATGGCATCGTTGAGCAGGGGCAGGCGCATCCTGACATAGGCCAGTGTCTGGGCAATGGCGTCATGCACTTCGTTGAGCATTTCCTGGCGCTCTTTCATCACCGTCACGCGCAGGCGTTCACGCTCGATCCGGGCATTGTGCAGTGCCAGTCCCAGCAACTGACCGATCAAGCGCAATATGGTCTGCGTCTGCGGGCTGAGGTCAACATCGGTTTCAAAGAACAGGTTGTAGATACCCAATACCTGATTGGCGTGGGGCAGCGATATGGCCAGCACGCGCCGGCATTGCCCGCCGAAGTAGGCGTCGGTGTTGTGGCGGGCGCAGGAGCGCACGTCGTCAACCCAGCCCAGCACGTCGCTGGCGGCGGCGATACCGCACATGCCGCAATCGCGCTCGACCAGCCGTTCTTTGATTAACACGTGCGCCGGCAAGCCGTGCTGCGCCAGCAGCCGCATGGTTTGCCCGTCGTCGCTCAGGACGCGCACGGCACCAGCCTGGGCGCCGGCCAGCGCCACGATGGAAACCAGAAACCGCTCCAGCAAAGGCTCCAGCTCACTGCCGTTGGCCAGTTCCGAAGCCAGGTTCGAAACTATGGGAACTGCATCCACCGAAGCGGCGTGAACGGGCGTGGACAGAAAAATGGGGGCTTGCGTCATGGTCAGGGTACGAAGCACTGATGCTAATACATAAGAGAATGCTAAGTGATCGTGAAAACCCGAGGTCGGGCCCAAATTCCCAGCCGCTACCCATTTGGGCTACGCCGGATCACCCGTGGCGGTTATAGACGGAGTCGGGTGCCCTTGTCTCTAATAGGGCCACTCTGAAAATCTTGTCCCGGCACTCTGCACTTGGGCGGTTTGCCTTCTCTTTTTTGTTGACCTGCCAGCCAAAATAGCGCCCACTGCATGCCTGTTACACCGCTTCACGACCCCATCACCGCACCGCTGGCCGGCGCCAGCACCGAGGTCAAAAACACCACCTGCTACATGTGCGCCTGCCGTTGCGGCATCCGGGTCCATCTGCGCAACGGCGAAGTGCGCTACATCGAAGGCAATCCGGAGCACCCGCTGAACCAGGGCGTAATTTGCGCCAAGGGTTCGTCGGGCATCATGAAGCAGTATTCGCCGGCGCGCCTGACCAAACCGCTCAAGCGCAAACCCGGTTCTGAGCGCGGCGCCGGCCAGTTCGAGGAAATCAGTTGGGAAGAGGCTTTTTCGACGCTGGAACAGCGACTCAAAAGGATTCGCGAAACCGACCCCAAACAGTTTGCCCTGTTCAC
>JAKFXU010000267.1 GCA_021731215.1 Rhodoferax sp. | reverse complement strand
CGACGATGCCGTAGTAGCCGGGCAGCGAGTCGGGGTTCGGGCCGACGTCGGTGGCGCCCTGCACGTTGTCGTGGCCGCGGAAAATATTGGTGCCGCCACCCGACTTGCCGACATTGCCCAGCGCCAGTTGCAGAATGCACGAGGCGCGCACCATGGCGTTGCCAATGCTGTGCTGGGTCTGCCCCATGCACCAGACGATGGTGCCGGGACGGTTTTCATGGAGCCAGGTCGCGACCTTGATCATCTGCGCCTCCTTGACGCCGCAGGCCTCCTCCACCTTGTCCGGCGTCCACTTGGCCAGCACCTCTTCTTTCACCTTCTCCATGCCAAAGACGCGGTCGTTGATGTACTTTTTGTCTTCCCAGCCGTTTTTGAAAATGTGATGCAGCAGGCCGAACAAAAACGGGATGTCGGAGCCCGAGCGGATGCGCACGTATTCGTCCGCCTTGGCCGCGGTGCGGGTGAAGCGCGGATCGACCACGATCATCTTGCAGCCGTTTTCCTTGGCGTGCAGCATGTGCAGCATGCTGACCGGATGCGCTTCGGCCGCGTTGGAGCCGATGTACAGGGCGACCTTGCTGTTTTGCATGTCGTTGTACGAATTGGTCATGGCGCCATAACCCCAGGTGTTGGCGACACCGGCCACCGTGGTGGAGTGGCAGATGCGGGCCTGGTGGTCGCAGTTGTTGGAGCCCCAGAAGCTGACGAACTTGCGCAGCAGGTAGGCCTGCTCGTTGTTGTGCTTGGAAGAGCCCACCCAGTAAATGGAATCGGGCCCGCTGGCCTTGCGCAAATCCTGCAGCTTGGCGCTGATCTCGCTCAACGCCGTGTCCCAACTGATGCGCTGGTACTTGCCGTTGACCAGTTTCATCGGGTAGCGCAGCCGGAACTCGCCGTGGCCGTGCTCACGCAGGGCGGCGCCCTTGGCGCAATGGGCGCCGAGGTTGATCGGGGAGTCGAACACCGGCTCCTGGCGCACCCAGACGCCGTTCTCGACCACCGCATCGACCGCGCAGCCAACCGAGCAATGAGTACAGATGGTGCGCTTGATTTCGATCTTGCCCTCACCAACCGCCGCCCCTCCAGGCGCCGCACTGGCTTTTTTTACCAGCGTCAACTGCGAGGCCGCCAGTCCGACGCCGACGCCCAGTCCGGAGCGGCGCAGAAAAGCGCGCCGGTCCATGGTGGGCAGCGCCTGCGCCAGGCCGCGGCGCAGGCTGTGCACGAACGGGGAACGGGCGGCGGTGTCGGATGCACCGGTTTTTTTGGTCAACAGCATGGGGCTCTCCAATGGCGGCGGGGATCGGCGTGATAGAGGGAAATCAGACCAGCGTGGTCTTGTAGTACTGCTTGACGTGTTCGCTCAAGGTGTAGCCCCCGCCCGCTGCAGGCGCCGCTTTGGGCTGCTGCGCGGTGGGCGTCGCCAGACCCTGGATGGAGGGCAGCAAACTGGCTGCGGCAGCAATGGCCCCAACGGTACTGGCTCCCGCAAACAGGGTTCGCCGTGACAACTTTGTCGTCGCTTGACTCATGCTGTGTCTCCTGAAGAGTTCCGCATAGGAACTGAACTGCCGATCGAAATTCTCAAGGCGAATATAGGCACGTCTATAGGTTTGGGCCAGTAGGTACAAACCCTTTACAGACCCCGGTGCAATGGGCCTTGTGATTCACCCCCCGCTGAGCGCAACAAGGGCACACGCACGCCAGGCAAAATAGCAGAAACCATGCCAGTCATCACAGCAACGCCATGTGCCCTATAAATCAACGATCTGCGTCCTTGCCGCCCAGCCGCCCGACATCGATTGCCGCCAACTTGGCATATTGTTTGCGACAACTTGTCGCAAACAAAATTCACCCCATCTGCTGCTTCCAACGCGGCCCACTCGCCGGACGCGGCCGAATGCGTCTGAAAAATCGCTTACCCGAGTAAATCTGTCGGCTTTGCAACTAGAATTTCCACTCACATTAATCGCCTACCGTGACTCAAACACCTTCATTTCCACCGAACGACAAGACCCCGGAAGGCTGGCCGTTGTGGTCGATCCTGATCGTCGATGACGAACCCGGCATGCGCAACTTCCTGGTCAAGACCCTGGTGCCGCGCTGCCACTCGGTGATGAGCGCCGGTAGCGCGGAAGAAGGCGCCGAAATTCTGCACGCGCAACATGTCGATCTGATCATCCTGGACATCTCCTTGCCCGGCCGCAATGGCGTGAGCTGGCTCAAGGCGCTGCGCGAACAGGGCTTTTCGGGGCAGGTCATCTTGATCACCGCCTTTGCCGACCTCGACACCGCGATCGAGGCGCTGCGCGCGGGCGCCTCGGACTTCATTCTCAAACCCTTTCGGGTGCCGCAAATTCTCAATGCCATCAAGCACTGCCATGAGAACTCCCGGCTGGCGCGCGAGAACTATGTGCTCAAACACACCTTGTCGGCGCGCCAGGATGCCAGCAACGGACTGGTGGGGCATTCCCGGGTCATGACCGAGCTGTCCCGCTCGCTGGGCCGGATCGCCGGCGTCAACAGCACGGTACTGCTGCAGGGCGAATCAGGGACCGGCAAGGAACTGGTGGCGCGCGCCTTGCACGACTTGAGTCCGCGCGCGCAGGGGCCGTTTGTGCCGGTCAATTGCGCCTCCATGTCGCCCGAATTGATCGAGAGCGAATTGTTCGGCCACGCCAAGGGCGCCTTTACCGGCGCCACCAAGGCGCGCGACGGCCTGTTTTACTACGCCCAGGGCGGCACACTGTTCCTGGACGAAGTGGCCGATCTGCCCCTGCCCCTGCAGGCCACGCTGCTGCGCGCGCTGGAAGACCTCAAGATCCGCCCGGTGGGCAGCGAGAAGCTGCTGCCGGTGAACGTGCGCATCATTGCCGCCACCAACCGGTCCCTCAGGGAAGAAGTGGCGGCCGGGCGTTTCCGCAAAGACCTCTACTACCGGCTGCAGGTGGTGGAAATCACGCTGCCACCGCTGCGCGAGCACAAGGAAGACATTGCCGATCTGGTGCCCCATTTCATGGCCCGACTGGCCCCCGTACTGGGCGTGGCGCCGCTGGAGATCACGCCCGCCGAGATGGACTACCTGATGCAGTACGAATGGCCCGGCAATGCGCGCGAGCTGCGCAACCTGATCGAGCGCTCCCTGATTCTGGGCAGCCTCAATGTGTCGGCCCTGTATTCGCTGGGCCAGCGCACTGCACCGCCCCAGTCCACCGCCAGCCAGAGCCATGGCGCCACCGACCTGCAGACGCTGGAGAAACAGCATATCCGGGCGGTATTGGACTCGGTGCAGGGCGACAAGAGCCGGGCCGCCCAATTGCTCGGTATTTCGCGCCGTACGCTGGAGCGGCGCTGCGCCGAATGGGCCTTGCCGTGATGCCAAAGGCTTTGGCGCTGCTGGCCCGGCTGACACCGCGCTGGCTCACCCACTCCATCCGCAACAAACTGCTGGCGATGGCCCTGCTGCCCCTGGCGGTGGTGCTGCCGCTGCTGCTGGGCGCGCTGGTGATCTGGGGCAATGCCGCCTACGACCGCCTGCTGATCACCAAGGTGCGCAGCGACCTGGCGGTGGCCCACGGCTACTTCGCTCAGGTGCTGGGTGAAGTGGGGTCCGGCACGCACGCGGTGGCCGCCTCGCACACGCTGCACCTGGCGCTGGCGCAAGCTGATTTGGCGGGCCTGCAAGCCCTGCTGGCCAAGGAGCGACTCCGGCTTGGTTTTGACTTCATCAACCTCTACCACCCGCAAGGCGCGCTGCTGACGGCCGACTGGGCGAGCGCCACGCCACCCGCGCCGCTGGTGCCGCCCGACCCGACCCCGACCCTGACCCCGAGCGCAGGGGCGCAGGCCGGCGCCAGCCTGGCCCGGCTCAGTGCCGCCGAGCTGCTGGCACTGGCGCCGCATCTGGCCGAGCGCATTCGCATTCCGCTGCTGGCCACGCGTGGCGCCGCGCCGAGCGAGCGCAGCATCGAGGACCGGGCGCTGGTCATGCTCTCCAACACGCCGGTGCTGGGCGCGCGGGGCGAAACACTGGCCCTGTTGCGCGGCGGCCTGCTGCTCAACCAAAACCTGGCCCTGATCGACCACATCAACCGCATCGTCTACCCCGCGGACTCGCTGCCCCTGGGCAGCCACGGCACCGCCACGCTGTTCCTGGATGACGTGCGCATCACCACCAATGTGCGCCTGTTCCAGGACCGGCGCGCCATCGGAACCCGCGTCTCGCAAGCGGTGCGCGAGGCCGTGCTGACCCGCGGCGACACCTGGCTGGACCGCGCCTTTGTGGTGAACGACTGGTATGTGTCGGCCTACGAGCCGCTGCTCGATGCCGTCGGCCAGCGCGTGGGCATGCTGTATGTGGGCTACCTGGAGCAGCCGTTTCGCTGGGTCAAGTACGGCATGCTGGCGCTGATCGCCGCCATCTTCCTGCTGGTGATGGTGCTGGCGGCGCTGTTCTCGGTGCGCTGGGCGCGCAGCATTTTCAAACCCGTGGAGCAGATGAACCACACCATGCAGCGGGTGCAAGAAGGCGACAGCGGCGCACGGGTCGGCGCCGTGCAGGCGCGCGACGAGATCGGTGCGCTGGCCACCCATCTGGACCAGTTGCTCAATGTGATCGACGACAAGACCCGCGCCCTGCAGCACTGGGCCGACGAACTCGATGCCAAAGTGGTCGCGCGCACGCAGGAACTGGCCCAGAGCAACACCGCACTGCAGCAGGCGCAGCAGCAACTCGTCAAGTCGGAAAAACTGGCGGCCATCGGCCAGTTGACCGCCAGTGTGGCGCATGAAATCAACAACCCGATTGCCGTCATGCAGGGCAACCTGGACCTGATGCGCGAAACCCTCGCTGACCATGCGCTGCCGGTGGCGGCCGAGCTGAAGCTGATGGACCAGCAGGTGGATCGCATGCGCCTGATCGTCACCCAGTTGCTGCAGTACGCGCGCCCCACGGATTACGCCGGCTACGTGGAACCGGTCGATGTCAACCGCACGCTGAACGACTCACTGGTGCTGGTGGCGCATCTGCTAGCCCACACCCGCATCGAGGTGGTGCGCCGGCTGCAGGCCAGCACACCCATCGGCATCAACCGCCAGGAGCTGCAGCAGGTCGTCATCAATCTGCTGATCAATGCCATCCAGGCCATGCCCGCAGGCGGCACCCTGCTGCTGCGCACACAAGACCGGCGCAATGAGCAGGGCCGCGCCGGTGTGGTGATTGAAATCTGCGACAGCGGCGCCGGACTGAGCGCGCCCGTGCGTGACAAGCTGTTCCGCCCTTTTTTCACCACCAAGAACGACGGCAACGGGCTGGGCCTGTGGATCAGCGTCGGGCTGGTCGAGCGTTACGGCGGCAGCATCAGCGGCGCCAACCGGCGCGAGCGCGGCGAAGAGGCCACCGGCGCGGTGTTCAGCGTCTGGCTGTTGAGCGAGCCGAACGCCCCCGACCTCGGCTTGACGGCGATCAGCCCGTCGGCTTGAGCCGGGTGTTGAGTGACGGCTGTGCTGCAAGCCGACGCTCATCACACCAGGCTGCTGAGGGCATCCAACGGGCTGGCTGTACCGCCCTGGCGGTTGGGGAACAGCAGCTCGAGGTTGCGGTGCTTAGGGAGATGGAAGTTACAAAAGTACCAAATGCCACAGTTTGTCATTGCGGGGCGACATTCGCAAAGCCGAGGTCGCCAGCCAGCGCATCAGGATGCGTGGAAGCATAGTTTGCCTACTTAGCTAGCCATTGATCTGTTTTGTGCCTATTATTTTCATCAATTACCATTTTTGTAACTTGCGAAAAAATCATAACTTGCCTATTATAATAGGCGTTAAGTTTAGATAAGCCTAAAATCATGAGCAACTTCGCCATTCCGCTGCATGTCTCCGAGCGGGTCGTCCAGCTCGGTCAGCGCATCCGTGTCGCGCGGATTCGTCGCGGCTGGTCGGTGGTGGACCTCGCCAGCAAGGCAGGGGTCAACCGCAACACCCTAACGGCCCTGGAACTCGGCAAGCCCGGCACGGCCATTGGCGTGTGCTTCACCGTGCTGTGGGCGCTCGGCCTGGAAAAGTCTCTGGACGCGGTGGCCGATCCGGACACCGATGCTCACGGCAAGGCGCTCGAAGCCTCGCGTCGTCCCACCCGTGCGGGCAAGCCGCGCAAGACCGGCAACGACTATGACTTCTGAACGCGAAGCCTACGTCTACATCCAGCTTCCTGGCACCCTGGACACGGTGCCGGCGGCGCTGCTGAAAGTGCAGACCCTGCCCGACGGCACGCAGATCGGCCGCTTTCGCTATGGCGACCGCTATCTCCAGCGTGCCGAAGCGGTGGCGCTCGACCCATACCGCCTGCCGCTGGACAAAACCGTCCACGAGTTCACCCAACTCAAGGGCATTCCCGGTGCGCTGCGCGATGCGAGCCCGGACGCCTGGGGGCGGCGGGTCATCGAGCACAAGCTCGAACGCGCCGCCGGCGATCTGCATGAAATCGACTATCTGCTGCATGGCCCGCAGGATGGTGCCGGCTACCTGAGCTTTGGCCTCAAGGCCGAACCACCCGCCCCCAAGCGCCAGTACAACCGCACTCACCAACTCGCCGAGTTGATTGCCGCAGCCCAGGCCATCGAAGACGGCAAGCCGGTGCCGCACCTGCTGGAACAACTCGATCCCGGCACCAGCATGGGCGGTGCCCGTCCCAAGGCCACCATCGAGGATGCGAACTGCCTATGGCTGGGCAAGTTTCCCGCCAAGAACGATCGCTGCAACCTGCAGCGCATCGAGTACGCCACTCTCGACCTCGCACGCCGCTGCGGCCTGAACGTCACGCAGGCACGCCTGCAGGCGGTCGGCGACAGCGATGTGCTGATGCTGCAGCGCTTCGATCGTGAACACACGGACAAGGGCTATCTGCGCTTTGGGCTGGTCAGTGGGCTGACGGTGCTCGACTGCGACGACAGCTATCTGAACCGTGAACGCTGGGCCTATCCACTGCTGGCCGACAACCTGCGTCGCTGGTCCGACAAGCCCGAAGCCGATTGCGCTGAACTATTTCGGCGCATGGTCTTCAATGCCGCCGTGACCAACAACGACGATCACCCACGCAATCACGCGCTGCTGCGCCGGCCCAAGGGATGGCGTCTATCGCCCGCCTATGACCTGGTGCCCACCCCTGTGGTTAGCCTGGAGCGACGCGACTTGGCACTGACCGTGGGCAACTACGGTCGCACGGCCAGCCTCTACAACCTGTTGTCGCAGGCTGGCCGCTTCGGGCTGTCGGCCGAAGATGCCCGCAAGGAAATTGATCAGATCGTCGCGGTGGCGCGGCAATGGCGCGAGAGCTTCTTCGCGTGCGGTGTGTCGGCCCAGGACCTGGACTACATCGAACCGGCCATCCTGCCCGAGTGCTTCTTCTTTGAAAGCCCCCCTGGTGAATGAGTCGCCGTATCAGGTGTTGGATGCACGCCAGATCAAACGTATCGAAGGTAAGCGTTCCGCCAACCCACCTTGAAACCTGATCGATAAGCCGGCAATCTTGAGGTTTTCCAAGGAGACCGAGAGTTATGGCAAGCAAGAAATTCAATCGCGAGCAAATGCGGCGCTGTCTGGATGTGCTCGACGAGTTGGCACACAGCGGGCTGAGCACCCAAGATTTTGCGCAATCACAAGGGCTGAGCTACGGCCAACTCAGAGGCTGGCTGTCGCATGGACCGCGCTGGCGCTCGCAACTGGCAGACCCGGCCTACATTGCCCCGGCACGACGCAGGTCCGGCAAAGGGACTGGTTTTGTCCTGGTCAATGTAGACGATGGACAAACGCCAGCGACCAATGCGGGCCTCGCGGCCCAAACCGATTGCCCGTCCAGCGTGCGCATCGACTGCAGTCAAGGACCGCGCAGTGTCGTGCTGCACTGGCCCAGCGGCGCCCCGCTGCAATGCGCGCAATGGCTCAAAGCGTACCTGGCATGATCCGCATTGACGCCATCTGGCTTCGTCCCCTGATCGTTCTCGACAACGCGCATCGCGTTCCGTATCAGAGTCTCATTAACTTGTACCTGCGCGACTGTCTTGCCCATAGCCGAAAAGTGAAAATCAACACGCAGCCTGCGGTGCGATTATTTTCACGTTGAGCATCTGCTATCTGAAAATTTTCAAGTCGGCTGACAATCTTGCAGTCAACCTAGAAACCGCAGTTGGACGTGCCCGAGTGGGTCGTCATGGGGTGTTCTGGCAAGGCGTGACAACGCGGCGGGTACTGCCCGCAAGGAGGAGCAACGCCGCCAGAGCGCGCCAGGGCGGCTCAATCGGGCACGTAGCGCTGTCACCCAAAAGGTGAACTCGTGCGTGGGTACAGAAGTGAGTGTTCATGCGGCCTTGCAAGCGGAAATGAGCGGTCAACTGCGGTTTCTAGGGTCAACCATAAACCCGCAGCCATCGCGCCATGGCTGGCTTTGCCTGAGCCGACGGTTTGGCTCACCCCTCAACCGGAAAAACACTGCCACTGGGCCGGATCAGGCCAGCATGTCAAAGCCCTGCGCCTCCACGCCCATGAAGGCGCGGGTGAGCCCAGCCAGAGCGGCATAAAACTGAGCCCTGGGGTGCTGCTGCAGTTCATCGCACAGCGTCATCACCCACGGTTGGATGTGGGCCGCAAAGAAGTCGCGCTGGCGCGTCAGGTTGGCCACCGCCACATCGTCGCCGGCAATCAGGTAGCGCATCACCTCGCACAGATAGGCCAGGTGGTCTTCGGTCTCGGACATGTTCTCATCGCGCGCCAGGCCCAGTTGGACCAGCTCGGTGCGCAGCCGCGCCAGCGGCTTTTCGTTGAGAAAACCGCTCAGAAAGTGGGAGCCATAGAGGTAAATCTCGGGCTTTCCGATACCGCCAAACAAGGTGTTGTACTCGTCCTCTATGTCCTGCTCGCTCATGGCCCGAGCCACGCCCACCAGGGCGCGCCACGGCTCTTCCAGAAAGGCGCCGGCGGCTGGGGCATCGGTGGCGGCGGCGCGCAGTTGGGCCATCAGTTCAGCCGCCGGCGGGGCGTAGTACAAAAGGGCCAGCAGGCCATAGAGTTCGGCGCGGGCGGTTTCCTCGTCGAGCGCGCTGCTCGGCACCAGGTGGGGCGTTGACGTCATGTTCAGAGATCCGTGATTTTGGTTTCGTTGGGGCCCGAGTAGATATCGATCACCCGGCAGTCCGCGCACATTTTCAGGCGCCAAAAAGAAATGTTCATGGCGCTACCTTAGCGCATTTCGTTATACACAAGTCCGCACTGGTCATGATGTAAGCTACTGATTTCATAGCGTTGGACCGAAATGAGCTGGGCTGCAACGGAATTTGAGAGTATTGATCTGGAAGACCCCAGGCGCAATCGGCGCGCGATCCGCTTGATCGAGCGCTTGAGCGCCAAGCCCACGGCCAGCATTCCCCAGGCCTGCGGCGACTGGGCCGACACCATGGCGGCGCACGAGGTTGCCAGACCTGAATGCGCAACTGATGTTCGAGCCTGACGAGTGGAAGGCTGCCTACATCCTGAACAAGCAGAAGTTGCCGGATAAACCGCCCACGCTCAATGAGGTGGTGCGCCTGGTCGCCAGGCTTGGCGGTTTTCTTGCGCGAACGGGTGATGGTGAGCCCGGAGTCAAGACCATCTGGCTTGGCATGCAGCGCATTCTTGACTTCGCCGCTGGCATCCGGTTCTCCCGCGAGCTTCATGCGCAGGGGACTTGTGTATAACGACATGCTCTCTCAATGTGGTCTGAATTCACCGCAATTCATACCAGACGCCACGCCCGCTGCCCTGCTGGTTTAGATGACCGCGCTCCACCAAGCTGCGCAAGTGCTGCTTCAAGGTGTTGCGGCTGACCCCGGTCAGCTTGATGGCGTCCCCAATGGTGACGCGCCCGTGCTCACGGGCGAACTCGACGATTTGCAGCGACAGTTCTGGCAGGGCGGCCAATACGATCTTTTCGCGCTCGACCTTTTTCTCCAGCCTACGAACCTGCTCGGCCAATGAGCGTAGAAAAAACACCAGCCAGGGCTGCCAGTTGGGGGCCTCGGTTCGGATCGTTCCCTGTGTTTGCCGCAGAGCCAGGTAGTAGGCTTCCTTGTTCGCTTCGATCACGCTTTCCAGTGAGCTGTAGGGCACGTAGGCATAGCCTGCCTGGATCAGCAGCAAGGTGGTCAGTACGCGGCTGAGGCGCCCGTTGCCATCCTGGAAGGGGTGGATTTCCAGAAACACCACCACGAAGATCGCGAGGATCAGCAGCGGGTGCAGATGCGCCTTGCCTCGCTCCTGGGCGACCCAGCCCACCAATTCCGCCATCAGGCGCGGCGTATCAAAGGGCGAGGCCGTCTCAAACACGATGCCGATCTGCACCCCGTTTTCATCAAAGGCGGCCACGCTGTTGGAGTTGGTCTTGTACTGGCCGCGATGACGGGTGTCCTTCTCGCTGTGGCGCAGCAGGGTCTGGTGCAGTTGTTTGATGTGGTTTTCGTTGAAGGGGATGTCCTGCCAGGAGTTGAACACCAGCCGTGGCGCCACAGGCCCGCGAC
>JAKFXU010000260.1 GCA_021731215.1 Rhodoferax sp. | reverse complement strand
GCGCTGAGCGCAGAGTTGCGGTAGACAGACCGGCGGCGAATCTCGCAGGCCAGCACCGGCACGCCAAACCCGGCCAGGGCATCGCGCATGGCAGCGGACAAAGCACTTTTTGGTTCGAGCTGATTGAGTACCAGGTGTGCGCGCAAGCGCGGGTTGGTCTTTCTCGCCTGGGCAATTTCCTGCGGCAAACGCACGCTGGCCCACAGGTCGATCGGCGACGGCAACACGGGAATCAGCGCTACATCACAGGCGCGCAAGGCTTGGGCAAATGCCGGGTGGTCCAGCGAAGGTGGGCAGTCGAGCACCAGATGCGGGTAGGCCCGGTAGTCGCGACGCAGACTGGCCCCGTCCCAGCGCTTGTGAATTTGCTTGACTGGCACCGGAAAGGGCGCAATGCCCTGACTCGCCCATTGGATGCATGAGGCTTGCGGGTCCAGATCGAGCAGCAAGGTCTCGCCACGCTGGGCCAGTCCGACCGCCAAATTCATCGCCAGGGTGGTTTTGCCAGCGCCACCTTTCTGGTTGATGACCGCAACGACCAGCGTAGACATGGCTATTGCCTGGCAGCGCTTGTGTACAAACCATTGATTTGCTCGGCCAGTACCGGATTGGCCGCACCCGTGAGCGTCGGCTCCTGGGCATCAAGCGTAATGTTGACGTACTTGCTACCAAAATTGATGTTTTGGGGATGGACGCCGGAGCTCTCGCTCAGAGCAGCCAGTGCGTCCAAAAAATCACGCGTTTGGCCATACCGGTCAAATTCGAAACGACGGAACAGTGCGGCGGGCTTTCCCCTGGATTCCCACCCGGTCGGAACGTCAATCATGATTTTTCTCCAAGCCACCGCCAGACTGCGGATTTTGGTCATTGATAACATGCAAATGCTCGAGTTCTTCCCGCAGCAGCCCCTCAAAAACTGCTGCGCGTCCAGCATCCCGAACCCGTTGCGCATGGGCCAGCGCCTGTTGATACAGCCGCACTGCCTGCGTCTCCAGAAGCCGGTTGGACTCCATGAAATCAGACAGTGTGCGCCCCAGGCGCGCGGGCGCTATTTGCCCCGCCGCTGGCGCCACACCGGCATAAATCAAGTGCTCCATCAGCACCTGGGCGTGGCGCAACTCGTCCTGTGCATTTTTCTCCAGGCTCTGAGCCAGACCGTCATCACCCCACAGCCGAGCCAGCACGCCTTGCGCCAAATACTGCTGCACCGCGCCCAGCTCGTGCGTCAGCGCACGCGAGAGCCAGCCGATGGTGCGAGGGTCAGTGCTCATCGGCGGCGCCTCAGCTGATGACAGGACAAATCTCGCCGTCGCGTCCGCCGCCCCCGGACTCGGGTTGGGAAGGCAATATGCTTTCGACTTCGTCGTGTACCCGCGCGATGATGTGTGCAGCTACCAGGCCGTCACCCACGCGCTCACAGGCATCGGCACCGGCACGCACCGCGGCGTTGACAGCGCCGGTTTCACCCCGAACGAGCACCGTCACGTAGCCGCCGCCCACGAACTGCCGGCCAATCAGACGCACTTCGGCCGCCTTGGTCATGGCATCCGCTGCCTCGATCGCGGGCACCAAACCGCGGGTCTCGATCATGCCTAAGGCGATTCCAGTTACTTGTGCCATGCTTAATTCTCCGTTGATTGCAAGGGTCAGGCGCCGAGCGCCTTGGGCAAAATGCTCTCCACTTCGCTGTGAACGCGGGCGATGATGTGGGCCGCCACCAGGCCATCACCCACGCGCTCGCACGCATCGGCACCAGCGCGCACCGCGGCGTTGACGGCGCCGGTTTCACCGCGCACCAAAACGGTGACATAGCCGCCGCCGACAAATTGCCGGCCAATCAAGCGCACCTCGGCCGCCTTGGTCATGGCATCAGCGGCCTCAATGGCGGGCACCAGGCCACGCGTTTCAATCATTCCCAATGCAACACCAGTCACGTTGTCCATTCTGTTCTCCTTGGTTGACACGAATTTCGCTATAAAAAACTTCAGGCACTCAGGGTGGTGGGCAGAATGCTTTCCACTTCCGAATGAACCCGGGCAATGATGTGAGCCGCCACCAGCCCGTCGCCGACGCGCTCGCACGCATCGGCGCCAGCCCGCACGGCGGCGTTGACAGCACCGGTTTCACCCCGGACCAAAACCGTCACGTAGCCGCCGCCGACAAATTGCCGGCCAATCAAGCGCACTTCCGCCGCCTTGGTCATGGCGTCAGCCGCCTCAATAGCGGGCACCAGTCCACGCGTTTCAATCATTCCCAATGCAATACCAATGCGTTCAGCCATCATTTACTCCTAAAAGTTAATAAAAAAAACATCCATCAAACCAACTACCTGAAAACCAGATTCACGCCGCATCCGCAGCCTCGTCAACCCAGTGATCAATGATTCCGCAAATGGTCAAGTCCGTCATCACCCTGGGGTCTGGCATGGCGACGCGGGCCGCACTGCCAGTCGTGGTAAACACCCATTTACCGACCGGCGCCCCCACCGGATCGGTCGCCACTTGCCAATCCCCGGCCTGGTTTTGCAGCAAGCGCAACGACGCCGCTTGCAAACCGCCGATCCGGCGGGAACACACCAGGTCATCGAGCACGCGCATGATTTCCATGGCCGATCAGCCTTCTTTCCAGTGATCGATGATTCCGACGATGGTCAAGTCGGATGGAAACTCCTTGCTTCCTGCGGCCTCCCGGGCCGCCGACGATCCGACGCAAATCACCCAGTCACCCGGAATGCAGCCAATCGCATCCACCGCCACGCTCCTGGAGCCACCCACCTTTTCCTGCAACACCAGCAAGGGACGATGACCAAAGCCATCGATACGGTTGCTGCTGACCAAAGTTTTTTCAACGCGCATGATCTTCATGAGTTCACCTTCAATGAGCGGGTTCGATGGCTTGATCTTCAAGCAAGGTGCAACGTTCCGAGCCTTCCGTGTCGGACACGGCCGTGCAGCAGTGCAGAAAACCGCGTTGCTGCAAGGATTGGTAACGCGCCTCGATGGCGTTTTTGACGCGCCGGCAGCGGGCCAGCGCCCGCACGCGTGAGCCCGGCAACTTGGACGAATAATGAAAATGAACCAGCACCGGCATGGGCAAGCCCCGGGCAACATTCAAACCGGTGAAAATCTTCACCCCAATATCGACATCGGCGGCGCCATCTTCCACGGTGCTCAGGTGTGCAAAATAAAACATATTGCGAAACTGCACCTCGCTCAAGGACTCGCCGACACAAATGAACCGCTCGTTGTGGCCGATGTCGGCATAGCGCCCGTCATGGTGCTGTATGACGTATTCGATCTGGGACAAATTGGCCTCCAGCAAGGCCATCACCAACTGGCGCATCCCCGGCTGCATGACACCCACGCCCTGACCCCAGCCGTCGGCCCGCTCCACGCTGGAGACCGCGGCGTCAACCGCCGCGCGCGCCGCCGGTGTCGCCATGCCCAAAGTGTCCCGGTACAGCACGGCGCTGTCGGCATAACGGTACGGACTCATGTGACCGAGTTCATCGGGCAGGTGTACGCGAATGGCATCGGTGTCGGTATCCACACCGATCAACAGCACATCGGGCGCGGCACCCCGACCAAAGCGGTTCTCGATGGCCGACTGCAGTTCCACCAGTCGCTCCAGCGCTGATTGCGTCGCCACGCTGTCACAACTGCCGTGCGCCGCACAACCCTGCTGTGCCGGCTTGGACGAGCTGAAGTGATACACAGCCACCTCAGGTAGTTGGCTTGCTCGCCGCCGGGTATAGCCCCGCTGAGCCGGTCGAGCTCGCGCTGTGACCAGTCGCCTATATCGGACTCGACGTCAAACAGTGCGCCAGCATAAGCCTTGACCCAAACAGAATCGTTAGGCGCGAAGCGAAAAACGAAGGGCAATGCGCCCTGCAGCCGCCCGTCAGCGCACGGGCTGACATCGATGGTGTGGTAGCCACAGGAAAGAAAGAAGCGCTGGTTCAGCGGCGTGCGCTCGCGCAGGGCTTGCTGATCGTGCGCCGCTTGGTCCACCGTTATTTTGAAAGACCGGATCACGCAGTGCGAATACAAGGAGCGCAGATCCAGACCACTCACCCAAGCCTCATCCAGAATTCGTGCTGGCAATTGATAGCCCAATTTGGCCATCGCGATGGCCTGGGCAGCCTGGGTGAAGTTGGATTCGTGCTGCAGCGCCGACACCTGCCTGAGCGTCTCGACGATGACATTGAATCGGCCCGACACCGCGACTTCATACTGGTACAGGCTCTGATTAATGTCCTGATTTACCAGCGCATGCTCGCAACTCTGGCCCGGACCGATGACGCACGCCGGGTTGGCCGGGCCCGGCGCGGCCGGGTTTTCCTGGCGCACCGTGCGCATGGCAGCGAGTCGTTTGCGTGTATCCACGGTAAGCGCCCTCAGCCCCGAGCGCCACCGGACAGGGTCACCGATGCGCCCTTGCCAGAACTACCAGCCGAACCAGTGATGCGACTCTCCGGCTGGACCGGTATTGCAGGCTTCTCGATGGTTCGAAATACCTGTGCATTCACGCCCATGCCGCGAGGAGTACCTTTGGCAGAAGGGTTGCGCATCAGACTTGAGGCGCCTTCCGTGCCGGTTACCCGGCGCGTGGCATGCCATGCGTCGCCGGTCACCGCGCGCCCGGCCTGACTGCCTTCGCCGGTCACTTTGCCAGCGGGAGTTGCCGACGGTGCCGGCGCTGCCAGGGGCCGCGGCGGCACCTGGTGACGAAACTCTGGCGTACCCGTAATCAAACCACCGGCCTTGTTGGCCGCCCCCGTGATTCGGTCAATCCCAAAACTACTGCCGGTCACCTGATCGAGCGTTTGATCATGCGCCACCCGCGCCGGTGACTGAATACTGAACGCCAGAGGCGCCGGATTGGGCTCGGTCGCCTCCACCGAACTCTGGCGCGGCAGAAAGCGACCACTGACAGCACCGGCGCCAGGTCGATCCCCCGTCACCGTCGCGGCTGAAATCACGGCCGTCGGGCGTACCGGCTCGGACTGAGCCATGACGCTCGACTGTTCACCCAAATGGCTCATCGAGCGTGGTCCTGCGTACTGTGAACCACTGATTTGAGCGGAGCCGCCAAAATCGTTTCCGGTCACTTTCGACGTGGGTTCAAAATAACTTCCGGTGACGGACAAACACCCGGCGCCGCCGTCACCGATTGACTTTGGGGGTGCGCAATCCGCTGGACCAGGCCGACCTCGCCCTGCGCAGCCACACAGGGTGGGCGCCTTGGCAGCTACCCTGGCAGCCCGCTGGGCGTCCAAACCTTCGGCGCTGTAATACTGCGAGCCGGTGATGTGCTGGCGTGAACCGGGCTCGTCCCCGGTTACGTTGGCAGAGCGGCCGACCTCCGTGCCCGACACCGTCTGCTGGCCGCGCGAGGACATCACACTGACCTTGAGCGGCCGAACCGGTGCCTGCGTAGCGCAGGTACTGATGAACTGCTCCTGGGACAAATATTCAGTGCCTGTGATGCCGCGGCACGCGCCCGCCTCGCCGCCTGATACGTTTTCACTTTGGCCGAATCGGGTGCCGGTGACGAGCTTGCCCGCCGCCGTGTGGGTCTGTTCTACTTTTTTCGGTGCCGGGTCGGGGCGCGAGACGCAAAACTCGTCATAGCGTTCGGCCGACAAATATTCGGTGCCCGTGATGCCGCGGCAGGCACCCAACTCATCACCGGTGACGTTGGCTGAGCGCCCGACCTCGATCCCGGTCACTTTTTGCTCACCCAGGGTTGAACTGACGGCCACCTTGGCCGGTGCCGGACTGGACCGGCGCTCGCGCAGATTGTCAACTTGTTCGGCACCTATGTACTCAGTGCCGGTGACTGCGCGGCCGGCCCCGTGCTCGCTACCGGTCACCTTCAGGCTGCGTTCGGCCCGGCTTGCAGTCAGCGCTCGACCCTGCAGCGCATGACCTCCTTCAACCTTCTCAGGGGCGCTCGCAACTGGGTTCACTTGGGGCCGCACACGACCCACAGGTCGGCGGCTTGCGCCCGAACTGTCGGCACTGCTGGTCGCAGGACGCCCCGTTTGGGCGGGCACCAGACGCTTGAGAGCGCCTTTGCCATCCTGTGCCATGGCGGCGCGGCGCGCACGGGCAAACGCCCGAGCGCTGGACTGCTCCAGCCCGACAGCGACCGGGCTCAAGGCGCTAGCTTGCCCGTGACCGAGCTCCTGTGCAGCAGGTGCGGTGATCGGCTGGCGCAACGGCCGCCCTTGGCCAGTTGGAGCCCGGGCGGGGTCTGCCATGGCGGCTTTTCCGTGCTGACTAAGTGCCTCCCGGCGCAAGCGGCCCGCACTGCGATTGAGCAGCGGCGTAGTCAACCAAGCCTGAGGTTCTGGCTTTGCGTCAGCCGACGCCCGAGCATTGGCTGCTGAGGCCAAGGGCGTTGCCGCAGTGGCCTGAGACCTGGACAGGGCTGCTTTGCCATTGAGGGCCATGGCTTGGCGGCGCTTGAGCGCCAGTTCTCGGCCTGACAAGGTAGCCGATGCGCTAGAGAGTGTGGCTGAATTCATCGCTGAAACCTTGATTGAGGTTGGTGGATGGTTGAAATCCGAGGGCTGCGTTTGGCGGCAACAGCGAAACCGGTTTAGCGGTACACCACGAATGCAGCGCCTTGACTCTGGACATAGTTGTCATAGGCAATAAAGCGCACCAACTGGTCAGGAAACTCGCGGTGGCAGGACTCAATTTCAGCCAGCACAGCATCCACCGATTGCTCGCCAAACAAAGGCAGTTTCCACATGTACCAATAATTACCCCCCGCGTTGTCACGCTCGGTGTGCTCGACGGCAGGGTTCCAGCCCTGACTGATGGCGTATCCGATCTGACGCCGAACCTGGTCGGGCGTCATGGGCGGCAGGTATGAAAAGGTTTCGTATTTACGAGAAGCCTTGTAAGCTTGAACAGTCATGTTGAACCCCAAACGATTAAATTAAAAACATGGTTCGCAGCGGGAAAGTCACCATTTGCGCCGTCCCGCACGAGAGAATTACTTGTGGGCGACATCGAGTTTGTCCACCGTGTCAAACTCGAACTTGATCTCTTTCCATGTCTCCATGGCGATCTTGAGTTCCGGGCTGTGCTTGGCGGCTGAGGTGAGAATTTCCTTGCCTTCTTTTTCAACTGGGCGACCTTCATTGCGCGCTTGCACACAAGCCTCCAGCGCGACCCGGTTGGCACAGGCGCCGGCGGCGTTGCCCCAGGGGTGACCCAAGGTGCCACCACCGAACTGCAGCACGGAATCATCGCCAAAAATCGTCACCAGAGCAGGCATGTGCCACACGTGAATACCGCCAGACGCCACCGCAAAGACGCCGGGCATGGAACCCCAGTCCTGGTCGAAGAAGATGCCGCGCGAACGATCTTCAGGAATAAAGGATTCACGCAACAGATCGATCCAACCCAGGGTGGAGGCGCGGTCGCCTTCCAGTTTGCCCACCACGGTCCCGGTATGCAGATGGTCGCCCCCGGACAGACGCAGGATTTTGACCAGCACGCGGAAGTGGATGCCGTGATGGGGGTTGCGGTCGATCACCGCATGCATGGCACGGTGAATGTGCAGCAGCATGCCGTTCTCACGGCACCAGTTGGCCAGCCCCGTGTTGGCGCAGAAGCCACCGGTGATGTAGTCGTGCATGATGATGGGCGTGCCGATTTCCTTGGCGTATTCGGCGCGCTTGTACATCTCTTCGGGCGTGGGTGCGGTCACGTTCAGGTAGTGGCCCTTGCGCTCGCCGGTCTCGCGCTCCGCCTTTTCGATGGCTTCCTGCACAAAGTCAAAGCGCTGGCGCCAGCGCATGAAGGGCTGGCTGTTGACGTTTTCGTCGTCCTTGGTGAAGTCCAGACCACCGCGCAGGCATTCGTACACGGCGCGGCCGTAGTTCTTGGCCGACAGACCGAGCTTGGGCTTGATGGTGCAACCCAGCATGGGACGACCATATTTATTCAAAATATCGCGCTCGACCTGGATCCCCAGAGGCGGGCCGCCACAGGTTTTGACATAGGCAATTGGAAAGCGAACGTCTTCCAGGCGCAGGGCGCGCAGGGCCTTGAAACCGAACACATTGCCGACCAGCGAGGTCAGCACATTGACCACGGAGCCTTCCTCAAACAAGTCAATCGGGTAGGCCACGAACGCATAGAAGCAGGTATCGTCGCCGGGGACATCCTCAATGCGATAGGCTCGTCCCTTGTAGTAATCCAGATCGGTCAGCAAATCGGTCCACACCGTGGTCCAGGTGCCGGTGGAGGACTCGGCCGCCACGGCGGCGGCCACTTCCTCACGGTCCACGCCGGCTTGAGGGGTAATCTTGAAACACGCCAAAAGATCGGTATCCAGTGGGGTGTATTCGGGGGTCCAATAGGTCTGGCGATATTCCTTGACCCCGGCGCTGTAGCTCTTGACTGCCATAATTGCTCCTGATTGCTGATTGAGGTTACCTACACATCCATCTGGGCGCCTTTTTGATCCGATTCGAGGCACCTCACTTTGAAGTTGTGTAAATTGTGTCCGCCTAAATTGATTTGTAAAAGTAAAATGTTCATACCATTACGGTAGATTTTTATAAATCATTTTCCCTCCATGAACCTTCGTCATGCCACGCTGCACCAGTTGCGAATTTTTCTGACGGTGGCCCGCCACAGCAGCTTTGCGCGCGCCGCCGAAGAGCTGCATCTGTCGCCGCCCACGCTGTCGCTGCAGGTCAAGCAACTGTCTGAAACCGTGGGGGAGGCGCTGTTTGAACAGCTGGGCAAGAAGATTTTTCTGACCGCTGCCGGGCGCACGCTGGCCGATGCCTGTCAGGACATCGAGAACCGCATGGAGCGCCTGTCGCAAGACCTGGCAGCCCTGCGTGGCATCAAAAAAGGCAGCCTGAAGATCGCCATTTTGACCACGGTGAAATACACCGTGCCCAAGCTGCTGGGCGGGTTTTGCGCGGCGCACCCGGGCATCGAGGTGGCCATGTTTGTCGGCAACCGCGAAACCCTGCTGCAGCGCCTGGCCAGCAACCAGGACGACCTCTACATCATGGGTCAGCCGCCGCAGCAGATGGACGTGGTAAGTGAGGATTTCGCAGAAAACCCGCTGGTGCTGGTGGCCCCGCCAACGCACCCGCTGGTGGGCCAGCGCCGCGTGGCGCCGCAGCGCCTGGCGGGCGAGCCCTTCATTCTGCGCGAGCCGGGGTCCGGCACGCGGCTGACAACCGAGCGCTTTTTTGCCACGCACGGCATCACACTCAGGAACCGGCTGGAAGTCGGCAGCAACGAGGCCATCAAGCAAACCGTGGCCGGCGGCTTGGGGCTGGCGGTGCTCTCAAGCACCACCGTGGTGTCGGAGCTGGCGCTCAAGGAACTGGTGCTGCTGGAGGTGCAGGGCTTCCCCCTGATCCGGCACTGGCACGTGGTCTATCCCAAGGGCAAGAAGCTCTCGGCCGCCGCCACCGCCTTCAAGGCCTGGCTGTTCGCGCATCGCCCCGCATCAGCCGGTCTGGCCGACTGACGGTGCGCGGCTCACGGGTTGGCATCCAGCACACCGCCCAGCAGGGCGGGCAGCCGCTCCACCCCCATCTTGAAGCCGCAGGCCTGCGCGTGGCCGCCACCGCCCATGCTGCTCGCCAGCGCAATGCAGTCAAAGCTGCGCGGTGAGCGCAAGCCGACCTTGATCAGACCGCTCTTGTCGGCGCTCCACATCAAGGCAAAGGTGCCGCTCTGCTTGGAGAGCATGTCGCCGACCAGGCTGTGGAAGACGCCCGGTGCATTGACCATCAGCCCGTGCACGCCGTTGAACGCGAGGGCTTGCGCCCCTTCGGCGATGCCCGCTGCCAGCTTGGTGAACTTCTCGTCCATGGCCCGTCCGCGTTCGACGTAGATGGCCAACTGCATGGCATCGAACGAGGCGATTGCTTGCCAGCGCGCAAACTCGAACGGCTCCATGTCCAGCGCCGCCAGAAAGCCGGCACTTTCGGGGTATTGCCAGACCCAGATATCGCGGTCTTCGACAAAGCGCACCAGATCGGGCAGCGGCTGCTCGGGGTGGAAGAACTCCCAGGCCAATCGGGCACCCGACTTGTGCATGTCGAAATGCACGATGCCACAGCGGCAGTCAAAGCCGCTCAACTGGTCGGCCGCGCTCTTGTGGTGGTCCAGCAGCACCAGCTTGGCGGCGCGCTCCTCAATGCCGCGCATGATCTCGGGTGCAAACGAAAAGTCCAGAATGTAGACGGCGCGCCCGGCCAGCGCGGGCAACTGATCGACCGACTTGATGTCGCCATGGTCGAGCGCCAAAAACTCGGCCTGGCCCTCGTAATAAAGCCAGGCCGCCAGCGCCGACGCAAAGCCATCCGGGCAGTTGCGCCCGTGGTAGATGACCAGCGGCTGCGGGTCGTTTCGGTCAGGGGCAATCAGTAAACGCGTAGGAAGAATAGTTTTCATGGGGAAAATGATACCGCCATCCCCAAGGGCAGCGATCAACGCCCGCGCGGCGTCGTTTATTTTGCGGCGCCGGCCGGCGCTCGCTCAAGAGGAGCGCAAGTCGGGACGCGGAATTTTCTTGAAGCGAATCTTGCGG
>JAKFXU010000263.1 GCA_021731215.1 Rhodoferax sp. | reverse complement strand
GGCCGCCGGCCCGCAGCATCTGATTCTGCGCACCAGCTGGGTTTATGCCGCGCGCGGCGCCAACTTCGCCAAAACCATGTTGCGCCTAGCCCAGGAGCGCGAGCGCCTGAGCGTCATTGACGACCAGTTTGGCGCGCCGACCGGCGCCGAGCTGCTGGCCGACGTCACGGCCCACGCCATCCGCCAGCTGCGCCAGCGGCCCACCGACGCCGGTCTCTACCACCTCGCCGCCAGCGGCGAAACCAGTTGGTGCGGCTATGCCAATTACGTGCTGGCCCAGGCCCAGCGGGTTCAGCCGGCGCTCAAGATCAAGGCCAGCGAGATCGTCCCGGTGCCCAGCAGCGCCTACCCGACGCCGGCCAAACGCCCCCACAATTCGCGCCTTGACAGCCAAAAACTGCAAGCCACCTTCGGCCTGAGCCTGCCGCCCTGGCAGCAGGGGCTCGATCGCATGCTGGCAGAAACGCTTTAACCTGGAACAACAGAACATGACCCAACGCAAAGGCATCATCCTGGCCGGCGGCTCCGGCACCCGCTTGCACCCGGCTACCCTGGCCATCAGCAAACAACTGCTGCCGGTGTACGACAAGCCCATGATTTACTACCCCTTGAGCACCCTGATGCTGGGCGGTATGCGCGACATTCTGGTCATCAGCACGCCCCAGGACACGCCGCGCTTTGCGCAGTTGCTGGGCGACGGATCGCAATGGGGGCTCAATCTGCAATACGCGGTGCAGCCCAGCCCCGATGGCCTGGCGCAGGCCTTCCTGATCGGGGAGAAATTTTTGGCCGGCGCGCCCAGCGCCCTGGTGCTGGGCGACAACATTTTCTATGGCCACGACCTGGTGCCCTTGCTGGCCCGGGCCGACCAACAAAGCGCGGGCGCCACCGTATTTGCCTACCATGTGCAAGACCCGCAGCGCTATGGCGTGGTGGCGTTCGATGCGCAGGGCCAGGCCAGCAGCATAGAAGAAAAGCCCTTGCAGCCCAAAAGCAACTACGCCGTCACCGGCCTGTACTTTTATGACCCGCAGGTGGTGGACATCGCCAAGGCAGTCCGGCCCAGCGCGCGTGGCGAACTGGAGATCACGGCGGTCAACCAGGCCTACCTGGAGCAAAACCAGCTCAATGTACAGATCATGCAGCGCGGCTACGCCTGGCTCGACACCGGCACCCACGACAGCCTGCTCGAAGCCAGCCAGTTCATCGCCACGCTGGAGCGGCGCCAGGGCCTCAAAGTCGCCTGCGTGGAAGAAATCGCCTGGCGCAACGGCTTTATTGACGACGCCCAGTTGCAGCAACTGGCCCAGCCGCTGGCCAAGAGCGGCTACGGTCAATACCTGCTGCGCCTGCTGGTTGAACGCCAAAGCCACGCCCCTGGTTGAGCCCGTGGGCACGCTGCGCTTTGCCCACCCTACCGTTTCCCTCGCGCACATGGCGAGAATTGCCAGTTGCGTGGGCACGCTGCGCTTGGCCCACCTTGCCGTTTCATGGCCGGCTGCAGCGGGAGTCGGTTGATGGTCGCTGCACGCGCGCCAGCCGGCGCCGCGTCTCAGGCGGGGGCGTGCGCAAAGCGATAGACGCCGTCGGCGCCCAGGCTGCGCTGCAAGCGGCCCTCGAACCACAGCAGGTGCAGGTGGGCAATCGACTCGCCCATGGCAAAGGTGGTCTGGTGCAGATCGAGCGCGCGCTTGAACAGCACCGGCAACATGTCGGCCGCGCTGCAGGGCCGGCTGCTGCAGGCTTGCATCACCTCGGCCAGCCGGTCGCGGTGGTGTTCGTGCAACTGTTCAATGCGTTGATAAAGGCCGGTAAACGGCTTGCCGTGCGCGGGCAGGGTCAGGGTGTCGGCCGCCAGCGAGCGGAACTTGTCGATCGAGTCCAGAAACTGTTGCAGCGGGTTGGATTCGGGTTCCTGCTCGTAGACGCTGACGTTGGTGGAGATGCGCGGCAGCATCATGTCGCCGCCGATCAGCACCCCAGTCTCCTGGCAATAGAGCGAGATGTGCTCGGGCGCATGGCCGTAGCCGCTGATGCAGCGCCACTGGCGCGCGCCAATGGTCAGCCTATCGCCATCGAGCAGGCGCCGGTACTGGCGCGGCACGGAGGGCACCAGGGTCGGGAAATAGTTGGCGCGCCCCCTTATTTTCTCGACCGAATCCGGGTCATTGAGGCCGTGGGCGGCAAAGAAAGTGGCCGCCGCGTCACCGCCAAAACCAGTCGGTCCCTGGGTGCCGATGCGCGCCAGGCAATAGTCGGGGGCGCTGATCCACAAGCGTACCTGCCAGCGCTCGCACAGCCAGTGCGCCAGGCCGATGTGGTCGGGGTGCATGTGGGTCACGATCACGCGCAGGATCGGCAGGCCCTCGAGCTCATGGGCGAACACCTGTTCCCATTGCGCCTTGGCGCTTTCGCTGCTGATGCAGCAATCGACCACGCTCCAGCCGGGCCGGCCGTCGATTTCATCGCGCAACAGCCACAGGTTGATGTGGTTGAGCGCAAACGGCAAGGCCATGCGCAGCCACTTCACACCGGGCGCCACCACCACGGCGGCGCCGGGCGGCGGCAAAGTGTCGCCCAAGGGGTAGTGCAACTGTTTTTCCAGTTCGTCGGCGGGTCGGTTGGGCTCTGGGTTCAAGGGGGCTCCTGATTTACGCCATAATTGACGTTTACGTAAACGTCAATCAAAACAAGCATTGTAGGTGGCGCCGCGCGCGGGCGCAGTCACCTTGGTTGCCCATCCTCATTTATGGCTATCACCTACAGCATCAGCGATCTGGCCCGCGAGTTTGACCTGACCACGCGCGCCATTCGCTTTTATGAAGACCTGGGGCTGTTGCAGCCCGAGCGTTCCGGCCCGGGTGGGCGCAGCCGGGTTTACAGCGGGCGTGACCGCACCCGCCTTAAATTAACGCTGCGTGCCAAGCGGCTGGGCCTGAGCCTGACCGAGGCCAAGGAAATCATTGACATGTACGACAGCCCGCGCGACACCGGGGCGCAGTTGCAGAAATTTCTGCTGGTGTTGGCCCAGCACCAGCAGCAGCTCGAACAGCAGATGGCGGACCTGCAGGACAATCTGGATGAACTCAAGGTGCACCAGCACGAGGCCAAAGCCTTGCTGGCCAAAAGCCTCAGCCCCGGTGAACTCAAAAGCAGCGCCGCCAAGGAGAAGAAAACCCATGTTGCCTGAAGAAACACCCCAACAGCGCGTGCAGCAAAGCTTTGCCCGCCAGGGCATGATGCAGCACCTGGGCGCGCGGCTGCTGCGGGTCGAGCCGGGCCTGTGCCAAATAGCCCTGCCTTACTCGAGCAAGGTGACGCAGCAGCAGGATGGCTTTCATGGCGGCGCGATCGGTGCGCTGGCCGACATTGCCGGCGGCTACGCTGGTTTGACGCTGGCGCCGGCCGGCATGGAAGTCACCAGTGTCGAGTTCAAGATCAACTTTCTGGCCGCTTTTCAGGGCGGTGAATTGCGCGCCACCGGGCAGGTGGTCAAGGCCGGGCGCCGCATTATCGTGACCACGGCCGAGGTCGTGCACATTGACGCCAACGGCAAGGAGACGGCTTGCGCCGTGATGCAGCAAACGCTGATGCCGGTGCCCAAAACCTATTGAAACCAAATCGAAGGAGATGCAACCATGAACAACATGCCAGGACTGAACTTTCAACTGGGCGAGGACATTGACGCACTGCGCGACGCGGTGCGTGAATTTGCGCAGACCGAGATCGCGCCACGTGCGGCAGAGATTGATAAAAACGACCAGTTCCCGATGGACCTGTGGCGCAAGATGGGCGACATCGGCGTGCTCGGTATCACGGTGGGCGAGGAGTACGGCGGCGCCGGCATGGGCTATCTGGCGCACATGATCGCGATGGAAGAAATCTCGCGCGCCTCGGCCTCGGTCGGCCTCTCCTACGGTGCCCACAGCAATCTGTGCGTGAACCAGATCAAGCGCAACGGCAACGACGAACAACGCCAAAAATACCTGCCCAAGCTGATTTCGGGTGAGCACGTCGGTGCGCTGGCCATGAGCGAGCCCGGCGCTGGCAGCGACGTCATCAGCATGAAGCTCAAGGCCGAGCATAAAGACGGGCCGGGGGGCGGCTATTACCTGCTCAACGGCAGCAAGATGTGGATCACTAACGGCCCCGACGCCGACACGCTGGTGGTGTACGCCAAGACCGAGCCGGAGGATGGCCCCCACGCTCCGCCGTTGCACGGGTCGCTGCCCCCCGAGGGGGCTGTTTTGCCTAGGGGCGGCCCGTCGGTAAAACGCTCCATCACCGCCTTTCTGGTTGAAAAAGGCATGAAGGGCTTCTCGGTCGCGCAAAAGCTCGACAAGCTCGGCATGCGCGGCAGCCACACCGGCGAACTGGTGTTCCACAACGTGGAAGTGCCGGCGCACAACATCCTGGGCGGCCTCAACAGCGGCGCCAAGGTATTGATGAGCGGCCTCGACTACGAACGCGCAGTGCTCACCGGCGGGCCGCTCGGGATCATGCAGTCGGTGATGGACAGCGTGCTGCCCTACATCCATGAGCGCAAGCAGTTTGGCCAGAGCATTGGCGAATTCCAACTGATTCAGGGCAAGGTGGCCGACATGTACACGGTGCTGCAGGCCGGGCGCTCGTTTGCCTACACCGTGGCCAAGAACCTGGACCTGCTGGGCACCGAGCACGTGCGCCAGGTGCGCAAGGATTGCGCTTCGGTGATTTTGTGGTGCGCCGAGAAAGCGACCTGGATGGCCGGCGAGGGCGTGCAGATTTACGGTGGCAATGGCTACATCAACGACTACCCGCTGGGGCGTTTGTGGCGCGACGCCAAGCTCTATGAAATCGGCGCCGGCACCAGTGAAATCCGGCGCATGCTGATCGGGCGCGAGCTGTTTGCCGAGACCTGCTGAGGGTCCCCGTTGTTTTCCAAGAACACCCCTGCATCATGATTGACGTCGTCGTCCTGTTTTTCCTGTTCGGTCTGGCCGCGGGCCTGGCCCGCTCGGAGCTCAAGCTGCCAGCCGCCCTCTATGACTCCCTGTCGGTTTTCCTGTTGCTGGCCATTGGCCTCAAGGGCGGCGAAGGCCTGGCGCAACAGGCGCTCGGGCCGCTGCTGCCGCAACTCGGTGCGGTGATCCTGCTGGGCGTGGTGCTGACGCTGATCGCCTTCGCCATCCTGCGCGCTGCGGGGCGCCTGGGCCGCGCCGACGCCGCGGCGATGGCGGCGCACTACGGATCGGTCAGCGTGGCCACCTTTGCCGTGGGCGTCAACTGGCTGGCGACCAGGAATATCAGCTTCGAGCCGCAATTGGCGATCTTCCTCACCGTCATGGAGGTGCCCGGGATCATGGTCGGCATCGTGCTGGCGCGCGGCGTGGGCAGGCAAACCGACTGGCGCGGACTGGCGCACGAGACCTTTCTGGGCAAGGGCGTGACCCTGCTGCTGGGCGGCATGGCGATCGGCTGGGCGGCTGGCCCGGAAGGGCTGGCACCCGTCAAGGGCCTGTTCTACGACCTGTTCAAGGGCGCGCTGGCGCTGTTCCTGCTGGAGATGGGGCTGATCGTCAGCCGTCAGGTGGGTGAGTTGCGCCAGCGCGGCCTGTTCATGGTCGTTTTTGGCCTGCTGATGCCACTGTTGTCGGCGCTGCTGGGGCTGGGCTGCGGCGTGCTGCTGGGGCTGTCGGTGGGCGGTGTGACGCTGCTCGCCACCTTGGCCGCGAGTGCTTCTTATATTGCGGTACCGGCCGCCATGCGTCTGGCGGTGCCCGAGGCCAACCCGACGCTTTCGCTGGCCGCCGTGCTGGGCGTGACCTTTCCCTTCAACATCCTGGCTGGCATTCCGCTTTACCATTGGCTGGCCATGCAACTCGCCGGAGCAAACCTATGACCCTGCAAACAGAGACACGAACCTTGCTCACGGTGATCACCGAAGCCGCCATCGAAAAAAATCTACTGCGTGACCTGAAGCAGTTGGGCGTGCATGGTTACACCGTGCTCGATGCCCGCGGCCAGGGACGCCGTGGCGTGCGTGACGCAGCCTGGGGCGAGGCCGCCAATATCCAGATCGAGGTGATCTGTTCGCGCGCACTGGCAGAAACCGTGCTGCGGGACTTTCAGGCCCGCTATTACGACAACTATGCCATGGTGGCCTTTCTGCAGGACATCGAGATAATCCGCCCGGATAAGTTCTGACGAAGACACTGTAGGCGCAGCCCTCGCCAAGCGGCCCTAACGCACTACAAAAAACGACAAATTTCATCACTATGTTTCCCCAGCGTCTTGACTCCACCCTGGCCTATGACATTGCCAAGGCGATGATGGATGGCTTCAACCGCCATTACCAGTTGTTCCGCACTGAATCGGCGCGTGCCAAGCACCGCTTCGAGACTGCCGACTGGCACGGCCAGCAGCGCGCCCAGCGCGAGCGCATCGAGTTCTACGACCTGCGGGTGCGCGAGGCCTCGACCCGGCTGGAGCGCGAGTTCAAGGCCGGTGAGCAGCCGATGGAGATCTGGCAGCAGGTCAAGCTGCATTACATCGGCTTGCTGGTTGACCACCGCCAGCCGGAGCTGGCCGAGACCTTCTTCAACTCCGTCACCACCAAAATCCTGCACCGCACCCATTTCCACAACGACTTCATCTTTGTGCGGCCGGCGGTCAGCACCGAATACATTGAAAACGGCGAGCCCGAGGCGCGCCCGACCTACCGCTCCTACTACCCCACGCCCGCCAGCCTGCCGGCGGTGCTGGTGCAGATGGTGCAGGACTTTGGCTTGCTGCGCGACTTTGAAAACCTGGAGCGCGATTGCGGCTTTGTGGTGAATGCCATGAATGACCGGCTCGGCGGCGCGATCCTGCGCGCCAACTTCCAGTTGCAGGTGTTGTCGAGCCTGTTTTTTCGCAACAAGGGCGCCTACATCGTGGGCAAGCTGATCAACGGTTTCAACGAATTCCCGTTTGCGCTGCCGGTGCTGCACACCGGCCGTGACGACAAGTTGGCGATTGACGCCGCCCTGTTCGGTGATGATGAGTTGCTGATCCTGTTCAGTTTCGCGCGCGCCTACTTCATGGTCGATATGGAGATACCTTCGGCCTATGTGCAGTTCCTGCGCAGCATGATGCCGCGCAAGCCGCGCAACGAGATCTACAACGCACTGGGGCTGGCGAAGCAGGGCAAGACCTTGTTTTACCGCGATTTCTTGCACCATCTGCGGCACTCGACCGATCAGTTTCGCATCGCGCCCGGTATCAAGGGCATGGTGATGCTGGTGTTTGACCTGCCCTCGTTCCCCTATGTGTTCAAGGTCATCAAGGACTATTACCCACCGCAGAAAGACACCACGCGCGAACAGGTCAAGGGCAAGTACCAGCTGGTCAAGCAGCACGACCGGGGCGGACGCATGGCCGACACGCTGGAATACAGCGAGGTGGCGTTTCCGCGCCAGCGCTTTGACGAAGAGCTGATTCTGGAAATCGAGAAATTTGCCCCGAGCCAGTTGGAGATCAGCGACCGCGATGGCGACGGGCAAACCGAAGTCATCATCAAGCATGTCTACATCGAGCGGCGCATGATTCCGCTCAATATCTATTTGCAGGAAGCGTTCGACCTGGGGCTCGACAAGCCCCAGGCGCGAGCCCAGGTGGAGCGCGGCGTGATCGAGTACGGCAAGGCGATCAAGGACTTGGTGGCGACCAATATTTTCCCGGGCGACATGCTGTGGAAGAACTTTGGCATCACGCGCCATGGCAAGGTGGTGTTCTACGACTACGACGAGATCGAGTACATCACCGACTGCAACTTCCGCAAGGTGCCCACGCCGCGCAACGAAGAGGAGGAGATGTCGGGCGAGGTCTGGTACAGCGTGGGCCCCAAAGATGTGTTCCCGGAAACCTTTGGCCCGTTCCTGCTGGGCAACCCCCTGGTGCGCGAAGTGTTCATGAAACACCACGCCGACCTGCTCGAGGCCGCCTTCTGGCAGGGCCACAAGGATCGCATTCTGGCCGGGCACGTGCTCGACGTCTTTCCTTACGAGCGCGAGAAGCGGTTTATGCACGCCGACCAGACCAGCGACCGTTTTTAGTTTAATTTTGTTTTTTCTGTGAAAGGAAGTTGCCATGTCTGACTCCATCGTCATCGTCGGCGCCGCCCGCACCCCCATGGGAAGCTTTCAGGGGGATTTTTCCAGTCTGGCCGCGCATGACCTGGGCGGCGCGGCGATCAAGGCGGCGCTGGAGCGCGCTGGCGTGGCCCCCGAGCAGGTCAACGAAGTGCTGTTTGGCAACTGCCTGATGGCCGGCCAGGGCCAGGCGCCCGCGCGCCAGGCCGGCTTCAAGGGTGGTCTGCCGATCAGCGCCGGCGCAGTCACCCTGTCCAAGATGTGCGGCTCGGGCATGCGCGCGGCCATGTTCGCGCATGACATGCTGCAGGCCGGTAGTGCTGACGTGGTGGTGGCGGGCGGCATGGAAAGCATGACCAACGCGCCCTACCTGCTGCAAAAGGCGCGTGGCGGTTACCGCATTGGCCATGACCGCCTGTTTGACCACATGATGCTCGATGGCCTGGAAGACGCTTACGAGGCGGGCCGCTCCATGGGTACTTTTGGCGAAGATTGCGCTGCCAAATACGGCTTTACCCGTGAGGCGCAGGACCAGTTTGCCATCACCAGCGTGACGCGCGCGCAGGCGGCCATCCAATCGGGCGCCTTTGCGCTGGAGATCACACCGGTCACGGTCAAGGGCCGCGCCGGCGACACCGTGATCGCCACCGACGAAGCACCGGGCCGCGTCAAGCTCGACAAGATAGCGTCACTCAAGCCGGCCTTCAAAAAGGACGGCACCATCACCGCCGCCAGCAGTTCCAGCATCAGCGACGGCGCCGCCGCGCTGGTGATGATGCGGGCTTCGACCGCCGCCAAGCTCGGCCTCAAACCGCTGGCCCGCATCAAGAGCCATGCGGTGCACGCGCAGGAGCCCAACTGGTTCGCCACCGCCCCGGTCGGTGCCGTCAGCAAGGTGTTGACCAAGGCTGGTTGGAGCGTCAAAGACGTGGATCTGTGGGAAGTCAATGAAGCCTTTGCCGTGGTGCCGATGGCGCTGATGCACGACTTGGGGCTGAGCCACGACGTCGTCAACGTCAACGGCGGCGCCTGCGCGCTGGGCCATCCGATCGGCGCCTCCGGGGCGCGCATCATGGTCACGCTGATATACGCGCTGCAGGCACGCGGCCTCAAGAAGGGTGTCGCCACGCTCTGCATTGGCGGCGGCGAAGGGACGGCGGTGGCGCTGGAAATGCTGTAGGACCTGACCCATGTTGCTGACCCAAGACCAGGAAATGATCCGCGACGCCGTGCGCGCTTTTGCCCAAGCCGAACTGTGGCCGCACGCGCCGCGCTGGGACAGGGAGCACCACTTTCCCAAGGAGGCGCACCAGGGCCTGGCCGCGCTGGGCGCCTACGGCATTTGCGTGCCCGAGGAATTCGGCGGCGCCAATCTGGACTACGTCACGCTGGCGCTGGTGCTGGAGGAAATTGCCGCCGGTGACGGCGGCACCAGCACCGTCATCAGTGTCACCAACTGCCCGGTCAACGCCATCCTGATGCGCTATGGCAACGCGGCGCAGAAAAAGCAGTGGCTGGAGCCGCTGGCGCAGGGCCGGATGCTTGGTGCCTTCTGCCTGACCGAACCGCATGTCGGCTCGGACGCATCAAGCCTGCGCACCACCGCGGTCAAGGCTGGCGACGGTTTCACCGCCGGGCCGCCCCAAGGTGAAACGCGCCCCCTTGGGGGGCAGGGAGGACACGTCAGTGCCGAGCGTGGGGGCGACTATTACCTCATCAACGGCGTCAAACAATTCATCACCAGCGGCAAAAACGGCGACGTGGCGATTGTCATAGCGGTCACCGACAAGGGCGCCGGCAAGAAGGGCATGAGCGCTTTTTTGGTGCCGACCCATGCGAGTGGCTATGTGGTGGCGCGCATCGAAGACAAGCTCGGCCAGCACAGCAGCGACACGGCACAGATCAATTTTGACAATTGCCGCATCCCGGCCGAGAACCTGATCGGGCAGGAAGGCGAGGGCTACCGGATTGCCCTGGGCGCGCTGGAAGGCGGGCGCATCGGCATCGCCGCGCAAAGCGTGGGCATGGCGCGCAGCGCGTTCGAGGTGGCGCTGGCCTATGCCAAAGAGCGGCAGAGTTTTGGCAGCGCCATCTTCAACCACCAGGCGGTCGGCTTCCGGCTGGCCGAGTGCGCGACCCAGCTGGAGGCGGCGCGGCAACTGGTCTGGCACGCCGCCGCCCTGCGCGACGCCGGCCGCCCCTGCCTCAAGGAAGCCGCCATGGCCAAGCTGTTTGCCAGCGAGATGGCGGAGAAGGTCTGCAGCGTGGCGATTCAGACCCTGGGCGGCTATGGTTATGTCAGCGACTTCCCGGTCGAGCGCATTTACCGTGATGTGCGCGTCTGCCAGATCTACGAAGGCACCAGCGACGTGCAGAAAATCATTATTCAGCGGGCCTTGGCTTGAATCACTGGCGGGGTGGGTTCTGCCATCCCTGGTGTCTGGATAGGTAACTACTCAGCATCCCGTAGGGTGGGCAAAGCGCAAGCGTGCCCACGGACACCCAATACCGGGGGCGTCTCTCCGGATGCCCCACTCACCTGGCCACTGAAGTTGAAGCCGCGTTGGCGGGCACCGTGGGCACGCTTGTGCTTTGCCCACCCTACCGGGCGC
>JAKFXU010000362.1 GCA_021731215.1 Rhodoferax sp. | reverse complement strand
CTTCACGCCCTCCTTGTGGGCGTTGACGATGGCGTCCTTGATTTTTTTCTTGAGTTCGGCGGGCATGTCCTTGCGATAGGTCAGCGGCGGGCCGGGCAGTTCCTGGCGGGCCAGAATGCGCAGCGTGTCGGCGCCGATGAGATTGGCCTTGACCATGCGGTCATAGGTCGCGTCCGCGGCCGCGGCCACGTCCACGGTCTTGTTCTTGACTGCCAGGATGGAGGCGTCGTGCGTGCCGGCCCAGGTGAACTTGCCGAAGAACTGCTCGGGCATCATCCCGCTGGCCTTCTTCACCATGTAAGTCGGGCCGAGGCCGCCGGAACCAGAGGCCGGATCGACGAACGCCGCCGCCTTGCCGCGCAGGTCGCTCACCGATTTCGCCAGGGAGTCCGACGGGACCAGCAGGTAACTCCAGTAGGTCGGCTTGCCCGAGGAGCCGATGCCCACGGCAAAGGCTTCGGCGTTGGCTTCCTGCTCGGCGAGAAAGTAGGACAGGGCACCGAACCAGGCGATGTCCACGCGTTTTTTCTTCATCGCCTCGATCACGCCGGAATAGTCGGTGGCGAGAATGACCTTGACCTTCTGGCCCAGTTTCTTCTCGAGGTGGGCACGCATGGGCTCGAACTTGGCAAGCATTTCCTCGTTGTTTTCGGCCGGGACCAGGCCCATCACGATGTCGCGCGCCTGGGCCGGTGCTGCAGCCAGGGACAGGGCCAGCGCCAGCGCGCTGGCCGCAAAAGTTGGTTTCATATACATTACAAGAGCTCCTGTGGGGTGGATTAACAAGGTTGATTGACGGTCAGTCAGGGGTTGATGCGCAGTTGGATCCGGTCGGCGCGAAACCGGGTGATGGCGTATTCGGCCGGGCTTGCATCCCGGTCGTCTACATTCACACTCTTCACCCGCAGCACCGGCCGGTTCTGCGGCATGCCCAGCAACTTTGCGTCATCTCCCTGCGGGAGCACCGCGGTCACCAGGCTTTCTGTTCTTCGCAATTGGCAGCCGTAAGTGGCGGCCAGAAACCGGTGCAGTGACTCACCGGTGTAGCGTGTATCGAGGCCGGCAAAACGTTCTGCCGGAATGAAATGCGAGATCACGCACAGTGGCCGCTCGGCGGCGGTGCGCAAGGTCTCGATCCAGAAAACGGGGTTGCCGACGGCAAGCCCCAGGCGCTCGGCGACCCGTTCAGTCGCCGGCAGCGTCTGCAAGCGCAAGATGCGGTTTTCGGATTGCAGACCGAGCGCGGCCAGATTCTCGGTAAACCGGGTGCCCGCGCCAATCTGATAATCAAGCTGGCTGTCGAGCACGAACACGCCACGCCCATGGCGGCGCTCAAGCAGGCCAGACTCGACCAATTCATCGATCGCGCGCCTGAGCGTGTGGCGATTGACCCCGAAGCGCACGGCAAGCATGCCCTCAGCCGGGAGACTGTCTCCCGGCGAAAAGCCACTGACAACCTCCTGCTCCAGTTGGCGGGCAATCTGTGCATAAAGGGCTTCTCCGTTATCTCGGCTGACGGCGTAAAGGCTCATATGTGGTTATCTAGATAAGTCGATTGCTGTTGAGGTTAACGATCTGTTGTGACGCTTTCATGACAGCATGGCTGGGCAACAAAAAACTGCTGCAAAGGCAACACGATCTAAGTTGAAATGCCGCTGGGCCATGAGCACTGGCGGCGTGCAGCAGCAGGGATCGACTTTGGGGTGCACTTGAGGCATGCTTGCAAGGGCTCGTCCGGGGAATCTCTCGAAAATAGTGTGGAAACGTCGAGAGGTCCGAACTCCTTCACCCTGGGTGAAGGAATTTTTGGAAATTTGAACAAGGTAAGTTGAATACTATGAAGCCAGACGCTCTGCGCCACCGTTCGGAAGAAATTGAACTCAAACTGGCGCTGCCAACGTCTGATCCGTCGAGCCTGGCCAAACGATTGGGCCAGACGCCCGCATTGGCGCGGCGCAAGCCGACCCGCCTGCATTTGCATAACGTCTACTACGACACACCTGGGCAGCTCTTGCGCCGGGAACGCATCGCGTTGCGAATACGGCGCGTTGGCAGCGCCGCCAAGCCGCAGTGGCTGCAAACCCTCAAGATCGGCGGCCGTGGCGATTCGGCGCTGAGCCAGCGTGGCGAATGGGAAGTACCCGTGACTGGCGCCGAGCTGGCATTACCGGCGCTCAAAGCCACGCCGTGGTCAGACATCGATCCTGACGGCACCGTGTTGGCGGCGCTGGCACCGAGCTTTGTAACGACCTTCGAGCGGACAAGCTGGCGGGTGCGCCGGCGCGATGGCAGCGTGGTCGAGGTCGCGCTGGACATCGGGCAGATCGTGGCGGGCGACAAGAGCGCCCCCCTTTGCGAGCTGGAGCTTGAACTGCTGGCGGGCCCGCCAACGGCGCTGTTCAATGCTGCCCAGCAGATTGCCCGCACCATTGCCGTGCTGCCGCTGAACACGAGCAAGGCGGAGCGTGGCTATGCCTTGGCGCAGGATGCCCTGAACACGCCGCTGCGCGCCCAGCCGCAGGTGCTGACGTCCGACCTGCCATTGTCCGAGGCCGCAGGGCGCGTGCTGCGCGAAATGTTCTGCCAGTTCACCACCAACCTGAGCGCGCTGCGCAGCTCGGACGACCCCGAGGTGGTACACCAGGCCCGGGTTGCCTGGCGCCGCTTCCGAACTGCATGCCGGCTTTTTAAGCCAGCCCTTGCGCCGGGCGCGGTGCCGTCCTGGCAGGCACTGCAAGCGCTTCTGAGCTGCCTGGGTGAACTGCGCGACCTCGATGTAGCCCGCACCGAGACGCTCCCGCCGTTGGCCGACGCCTACGCGGCAGGGAACGACCGGCGCGCAGCGTCGTGGCAGGCGATGACACAGGCCCTGCTGCACGCCTCCAGCCTCCAGCGCAAAGCCGTTCGCTATGCACTGCAAGAGCCCGTGGTCGGTGCGAGCCTGCTTGCAACTACACAATGGCTGGAAGGCTTGTCAGCGCTGCAAGGGCCAGGCGATGCGAGGGTTGAGCAGAAGCTGTCCCTGCGGCGCTGGGCCAGGGGCCGGATCTTGCGCTTGCATGAGCAGTTGCAGCGCGCCCTGAAGGACACCGGCAACCCCGATAGTCAGCACCGTGCCCGCATCTTCGCCAAGCGCATGCGCTACGGCATCGAGGCGCTGCAGCCCCTTCTACCCAAGAAGCGTACGCAACGCTGGTACCAACAGGCTACCCGTTTACAGACGAGTATCGGGGCCACGCGTGATGTCATGCAAGCGGGTGCGCTGGTCGCCAAACTGGAAGTGGATCGTGGACTGGTAGAGTTCTTGCGTGGCGTCGCCGTTGGGCAAGCAAGGTCGAGATAACACCGGGCGCGCAGAGAAGGAGTTCATTTGATCGACAACAGAGCAACACCCGGACGCCCAGGCGTCACGATGCAGTCGGGCCTCGCCCTGCTGAAGCGCTTGGCGCGCACTTCGCCTTGCCGGCTCAACCTTGCGCTTCAGGGCGGTGGTGCGCACGGGGCATTCACCTGGGGGGTGTTGGATGCTCTGCTTGAGGATCTGCGCATTCAATTCGAGGGACTGAGCGGCAGCAGCGCCGGGGCCATGAACGCGGTGGTCTTTGCCGACGGTTGGATGAAGGGTGGACGCGATGGTGCTCGCCAGGGCCTGGCGGATTTCTGGACGGAGGTCGGCAAGCAGATGCCCTGGGGTGCGATGACCCGGGGTGAGGACGACGCGATCAGCCTGTCGCCAGCCAGCAAGCTGCTTGCGAACTGGGCCGGCAACTTCTCGCCATCGCAGCTCAACCCATTTGATCTGAACCCATTGCGCGATCTGCTCAACCGCCAGATCGACTTCGACCGGTTGCGCGCGCACAGTCCGTTCAAGCTGTTCGTCGGCACCACGCAGGCGAACACGGCAAAGCTGCGGGTATTTCGCGAGACCGAGCTTAACGTCGACGTGTTGCTCGCCTCCGCCTGTCTGCCCAAAATTCACCATTCGGTGGAAATCGATGGCGAGCCGTATTGGGACGGTGGCTACACTGCCAATCCGGCGGTTTTTCCGCTGTTTTATGACTGCGATTCGCACGATGTGTTGCTGGTGCTGCTGAGTCCGCTCAAGCGCGAAGGCACACCGCACACGGTGGAGGAAATCGAGTCGCGCATCGTCGAGCTGGCGTTCAGCGCCAACTTCATGCGCGAGATGCGGATGTTCGCTCACGCCACTGAATTTTCAAACCCGACATTTATGACCTGGGGAAGACTTGAGCGGCGGCTGCAGAAGATGCGGTTTCACATGGTCGATGCCAGCCAACTGGCAAGCCTGCAGCGCACCGAGACCAAGCTGCTGGCCCATGCTCCGTTTCTCGAACTGCTGCGGGACCAGGGCCGCGCGCGTGCCGCCAATTGGCTGTCAGAGCACTCGGATGACGTCGGACGCCGATCAACGCTCGATCTCAAGAAGTGCTTCACCTGATCAGGCTGCGTTCCTTGCACCGCTGTTCACGGTAAGGTTCAAGTTTTTCCCGATTTGATCATTTTCCGTGTTTCCGGTGAGGAGCAATGCCCTGTGATTTTCGAAGGGCCCGCAGGCGTTCCAGCAGCGATTCATCGGGCACCATGACCGCAGCCACGGCGCCGGGGTAAACCGATCCTTCGTTGCCGTCAAGGGTGATGACATCGCCTTCGTTGAGAACCCTGTCTCCCAAGCGCAGCTTACGGGCGGTCAGGTCGATGCGCAGACTTTGACAGCCCACCAGGCAGACCTTGCCCAGTTGCCTGGCAACCACCGCCGCGTGCGAGGTGCGCGCACCGCGCTGCGTCAGCAGGCCAAGCGCCGACTCCAGGGCCGCGATGTCACTCGTCTGGGCGTCCTGGCGGACCAGGATGACCATGGCGCCGTCACCGGCACGCGCCGCGGCGCGTTGACCATCCAGCGCGATTTCGCCCGAGACCACGCCCGGACAGGCGGGTATGGCCTGGGCCAAGGGGCTGGCGTGGGGCTCGGAGTTGCCAGGCGACGCCAGTCGCACCGTGCCGATATCTTCTTCTTGCAGTTCGGCCGTACGCTCCAAGGCAGTGGCTGCGTCAATGATGCCCTCGTCGATCAGATCGAGCGCAATGCGAGCGGCCGCCAATGGTGTGCGCTTGCCAGACCGTGTTTGCAGCAGGTGCAGTGCGCCGTCCTGCACCGTGAATTCAAAATCCTGCATGTCGGTGAATTCACGCTCCAGTGTCTGCGCTGCCTCTTCCAGCTTGCGCCACGCTTGCGGCGCCACGTTCGCGAGCACCTGGTGTCCGTGTGCGTTCCTGCGACCGGAGACAACGTCTTCGCCTTGGGTATTGGCCAGGAAATCCACCCACAGCCGCCGCTCGCCGGTCATCGGATCCCGGCTGAATCCGACGCCGGCGCCGGAGTGGCCGCCGCTATTGCCAAACACCATGCTTTGAATTGTCACGGCCATGCCCATATCGAGGTCGATCTGGTTGAGTTTGCGGTATTGTTGCGCCTTCTCGGCGTGCCAGGACGCAAAGACCGCGCGAATGGCCCCCGACAACTGCTCGTTGACATCCTGCGGGAACGCATGTCCGGCATGCTGCTGGTAGAGCGACAGAAAACGGCGCGTCAAATCGCGCAATTCACTGAAGTCCAGCAGTCGTTCATCACGTCCCTGGGTGGCGCGTTGGATTTCGTCTTCAAACACGCAAGCCGACAGGCCGGCGACGATCTCGCCGTAGCTGGCGATCAGACGCCGGTACGCGTCCCAGACCAGTCGTGGATTACCGGTTTGGCGCAGCAGACCCGCAATGGTTTTGTCACACAGGCCGATATTGAGCAGTGTTTCCAACACGCCGGGCATGGACACGACCCCCCCCGAGCGGACCGACACAATCAAGGGCTTGCGCGCATCGCCGATCACCAGACCTACCGCTTCTTCCAGGGCTGGAAGCCCGACCGTGAAAACCGGCAGCATGCACTCATCGGGGGCTTTCGTATAGTGGGTCCCAATCACCAGCGCCGGCGGAACCGCAAGCCCGATGTCTGACATGCGCAGCAGGTTGAAAGCTTTGGACCCCATGTTGTCCCGGTTCGGCTTGTGGTGCGGGGTCGTGTTGCCGCTGGCAATCAGGTACAAATGTTTGGGAAAGTGGGTGGCGGATTTCATGCAGACATCCCTGTTTTGGTGAGCACCATCTGCCGCAGTGAATAGCCGGCTGCCAGCAGACCGTCCGACGCTTTCTCAATGGTGTTGGCCAAGTCGTTGGCCAGGAGCAATTCGGCCGGTGAGGCATGGAGCGAGCGAATCATAGTCACGCGGGCTTGGCGTTCCAGCTCGTCACAGAGTCGCTCGGCACGCAGCATGCGCCAGAGCGCCTGCAAAAATAACTCGCTGTCAGCGGGGTCGCCTCGCTCACTGAGCTGGCGCGCGATCTCGATGGCCTTGACCTGGTCCTGGATAGCGGCGAGCGTGGTGTCGGCCAGGCGGCACAGCACCGCATTGACTGGCGCGGGCAGACCAGACAGGGGTTCCGCCAGTGTCATGGAGTGGATGAAGATGGCCTCCTCCAGCGCATCGGCCACATCGTCCGACTTCTCCAGCAGCTCCACCACCGGCAGCCACCGGCTTTGCCGCTCGGCGCGCTGGCGCGCATCCATGAGCAGGTGGTCTGCCCGTCTTTCCCAAGTCTTGGCGCGCACCACGAGGCGAGCGCTTTGGGTTGCGCCCACAGCAGTTCCGTTTTCGAGCGCATCGCACAGCGCCAGAGCGAGCGCATGACAGTAGGCAGCGTGCTCGGCCAGTAGGTCGAACTCAAAGCTACGCTGGCGCAGCACCCGAGCGAGCACCATCCGGGCCTCATCAGCCACCAGCGCCACAGGCTGCTGTTGGCCCAACATGAGACTGGAGATGCGCATGAGCTCGAGCAGGAACTCGGTTGCGGATGCTTGGCCCAGCACGTCGTCAAGACGATCACCCACGCGAAACGCCTCGCTGTCCACCGCTTGCATGGCATTAAAGACGAGTCGTTCTCCACCCGCCAACAGCCAGGCCACGTGCCCCCACTCTTCCTTCGCGGCACGTCGCAGGATGGCTTGTGCCTGTGGTTTGCGCACAAAGTTCTGCAGGCGCTTGCGGGCGCGGTTCCAGTCAATGACAAACACAATGCGCGCGGCGACGGCTTCGAGGCCGTCCATCAGCCTGTCGTCTCCCCCGGCTTTGAACGTGGCCTTGCCAACCTGGTACGGCTTGCCCGCATTGAGTCCGCCGGAACTCATCGGGTCGAACACGGACCACTCAAAACCGACCTCTTCCAGCATCTGGCGAAAGAAATGAAAGCGTCCGGTATGCAGGTCGGAATACGTGAGGCTGACCGTGCGCTGTTCCACCGCGATCACGAGAACGTGCACGTCGTTGGTTCCAATGTCGTTCTGGATCAGAAGCCGTGAACCATCACGGGTCACCGCCGTATCCAGGCCCGGGTGGGAAAACTTCAGCGGTGCCGTGCGGTGCAAGCCGCGCATGAACGCCTGGATCAGTGGCCGATCGGCATCCTCGATTTGCCAGACGTGCGCGCCATCCAGGTTTTCGGTGGCAATCTCGCTGGCCATGGTGTTGAGCTGCTTGTGGATATCCATCACCAGGATATGGAAGCTGTCTCCCGTCTTGCGGCTCCCATGGGTCAGGTCCGCCAGCGACGCACGGTCAAGCCCTTCGTCATCCTCCATCGCATGAAGTTTTTGAAGCCACATGTCACGTCGGGCAAGCAACTCCGGGTGGCTTTCCCGGCCACCGTCACAGATCGGGCGGGCCATGATGGACAGATCAGCCGCAAGGGCCTCAAGTAACAGGTCCAACTGAGGAATGATCAGCGACTGGTCATCAAAGTACGCGGTCTTGACCAGATTCTGCAGCCACACCGAGCCGTGCAGGCCTGCTTGCGCAAGTTCGCGCCCCCAGTCTGCGATGTGCGCCTCCGGCGAGCCGGCATGCTGGGCGGCAGACTGAAGCAGCGTCAGATACAGCTTCAGGCGGTCATTGGCCAATAGCGCAGCCTTGACCCAAGCGGGCATCAGCAGGGATTGCTGGCCCAATGAGGCGACAACTTTTTCTTTGAGCATGAGAATTCTCTATTCGTGGCGTGGTTCACGAACGATTCTCAAACAATGGTGTGGCGACTTGATGACAAAGAATGCCTTGCCTTTCAAAGGCATCTCCATCTTGATGAATATCAAATGGAAACAGCGCTCGGTAGGCGTCAAACCGTTCACATCAAGTGCTGATCATGTCCTACAGGGCAGGGCAGGACTTGACGATTTTTCAATAAACGATATAAACTGTATGTATCGTTTATTTAAAGGAACAATCACCATGGCTACAACAGAAATGAAAAGCGCAACTGCCAAATCCGTGAAAGCAGTCGCTGCCACAGCCGCCCACCCCAAGGTGGGGACGGCGACGGCTGCGCCAGTGGCCGTGGCAAAAGTGGCACCCAAAGTAACAGGCAAGCCGGTTGTAAAAAGGTCCGTCCCGATCACCAAGGTAGCTGCCAAGCCATTGGCCAAGCCCAAAACCGAAAAACCCGCCAAGGTGAAAAAGCCGAAACTGGTGCGCGACAGCTTCACCATCCCCAAAGCCGAATACACCGTGCTCGATGACCTCAAACAACGCGCGGGCAAACTGGCCAGTCCAGTCAAAAAGAGTGAATTGCTTCGCGCGGGTGTCAAGGCGCTGGCCGCGATGTCAGACCCGGCGTTTCTGGCCGCCTTAAAGGCTGTTCCAGCCATCAAAACCGGACGCCCAACAAAAGCCAAAGCGGGCTGATCGCGCACCGGGAGCTCACCCGCACGTGCGTCGGCAATTTATTGGCTGCAGCATGTGTGGCGTCTGCACGGACAGCCCAGGCGAACGATGAAATTGAGCGACCACTTTGACACCTTGCCTTTCCAGCGCGTGCATCTGGAAAGGTCTGTGTCAGTTGCGACTGACGAGAGGAAGAAGGCATGAGGCCTTGAACCTGCTGCCTACAGGCCATTCGCATGACCAAACCCACCCTATTTTTTATGATCCCAAGTGTCTCAACTGACACCGGGGCTGATTGCAAAAAAGGATTAGCTTTTTTGAGTCAGTATCGAGTTCAAGCGGTTTTCCCGGTGCATCTTTTCAACCGTCAGGATGACAATATGGACCTCGGCAGAGGACAGTTCGGGGAAGTGTGCCGTCAGCATATGTGCCATGGCGAAGTTCGAAACCGTTTTAACGTTGTCGTTTTGAGCAACAATGGGCGCGAGCAATTCACAGGAACGGACAAAAACAGCGCGTACCTGCGGGTATTCGCGGCGTTCTCTGCTCTCAGTGGAAGGGGCGGTCATGGCCTTAGTCCTGGTATTTGGTGTCGTGCTTGAGTATGTAAGGCAAAGTCAATGCCTTAACGCTCAATAAGCCATTTTTGCAGGAATTGTGCCTGCCCCATGGCCGGATCAAGTTGATAGTTGTCAAAGCCGATCCGATGATAAAGCCGGATCGCGCCGGCATTACCCTGCAACACCTCCAGCGTCAGCTTGCAGGCACCCCGTTCGCGCGCGATTGCTTCCACCAGGGCCAGCATCTGCTCGGCGACGCGCTGCCCGCGATGCTCAGGCAACACCGCGACATCGTGCACATTGACCAAAGGCCGGCAGGCAAAGGTAGAGAAACCTTCGATGCAGTTCACCAGTCCGACCGGGAACGCGCGGCCACCGCCGTCAATCTCGGCAAACGCCAGCACACTGAACGCCTGCGGGCGCGCCGCGAGTGCCGGCACCAGATTGGCCAGTGCGAACGCGCTCAAGGGCTGACCACCGCCCATCGGGTCGCGTGCGTAAGCGTCGAGCAGGCTCACCAGGGCAGCGGCATGCACGGGGTTGGCGTAATCGGCGCGGCAAATACACAAGGATGAAGTCGTGGGCATGGTGAGCCTCGTCAGACCGAGATCGTACTGGCAATGCGCTCGGCACAGACCCTGGCTTGCGCCGCGTCACGGGCCTCCACCATCACCCGCAACAGGGGTTCAGTGCCGCTGGCGCGAATCAACAGCCGACCGCGGGCGCCCAGCTCAGTCTCTACCGCCTGCGTTTCACTGGCGAGTTGGCTGCTGGAGCGCCAGTCTTGGCCCGGCTTCAGGCGGACATTGATCAGGGTTTGCGGGAACAGGGTCACCTTGGCCAACAACTCGGCCATGCTCTTGCCGCTGCGCACACAGGCCTGCAGCACCTGCAGCGCCGAGATCAAGCCATCTCCGGTGGTGTGCTTGTCCAGCGCCAGCAGATGGCCCGAGCCTTCACCGCCGAGCAGCCATTTGTGCTTTTCCAGCTCCTCCAGCACGTAGCGGTCACCCACCTTGGCGCGCACAAACTGGACGCCACGGGCCTGCAGCGCCAGCTCGACCGCCATATTGGTCATCAAGGTACCCACCACACCGGGCACGTGCTCGTCACGCCCCAGGCGATCGTCCACGATGAGGTAAAGAAGCTCGTCTCCGTTATAGAGGCGGCCGGTATTGTCAACCAGTTGCAGGCGGTCGGCGTCGCCATCGAGCGCCACGCCAAAATCCGCCTGATGCGCCTTGACCGCCTCAATCAAGGCCTGCGGGTGGGTGGCCCCCACCTCGTGATTGATGTTCAAACCGTCAGGCGAACAGCCGATCGCCACCACTTCGGCGCCCAGTTCATGAAACACCTTGGGCGCAATGTGGTAGGCCGCGCCATGCGCGGCGTCGACCACCATCTTGATAC
>JAKFXU010000357.1 GCA_021731215.1 Rhodoferax sp. | reverse complement strand
ACTTGGAGTTGTCTATGCAAATGAAATTGAAAATTACCGTTGCTGCCGCGATTGCCGCCGCTGCCGGCGTCGCCCTGGCGCAAGACATGGTCGTCAAGATCGGTCACGTGGCCCCGATTTCGGGCGCACAGGCGTCGTACGGAAAAGACAACGAAAATGGCGCCCGCATGGCCATTGAAGATCTGAACGCCGCTGGCGTGACGATCGGCGGCAAGAAGGTCAAGTTTGAACTGGTAGCCGAAGACGATGCGGCGGACCCCAAACAGGGCGCGGCCGTGGCACAGAAGTTGTGCGACGCCAAAGTGGCTGGCGTGGCCGGTCACCTGAACTCGGGCACCACCATCCCCGCTTCCAAGATTTATAACGATTGCGGCATTCCCCACATCACTCCGTCCGCGACCAACCCCAACCTGACCAAGCCTGGTTACAAAACCACGTGGCGTCTGTTGGCCAATGACAACGCACTGGGTGCCGGTCTGGCCTTCTACGCCGCTGACAATTTGAAGCTCAAGCGCATTGCCGTGATTGATGACCGTACCGCTTACGGCCAGGGCGTGGCTGACGTGTTCAAGAAGACCGCGGCCACCAAGGGCATCACCATCGTCGATGAGCAGTTCACCACCGACAAGTCGGTTGACTTCATGTCGATCCTGACGGCGATCAAGGCCAAGAATCCGGACGGTATTTTCTTCGGTGGCATGGACCCCCAAGCCGGCCCGATGCTGCGTCAGATGGAGCAACTTGGCCTTTCCAAGGTTAAGTACTTTGGCGGTGATGGCATTTGCACCATGGACCTGATCAAACAGTCGGCCGGCGCCAAGACGCTTGAGAATGTAGTTTGCGCCGAAGGTGGCGCCTCGCTCGACAAGATGCCTGGCGGCAAGGCCTGGAAGGCCAAGTATGACGCCAAGTACCCAGGCCAGTTCCAGGTCTACAGCCCGTACGTCTATGACGCAGTGCATGTGTTGGTTGACGCCATGAAGCGTGCCGGCAGCGCAGACCCCAAGGTTTACCTGTCCAAATTGGCGGATACCAACTACCAGGGCGTTACCACCAAGGTGCAGTTTGAGGCCAACGGCGAGTTGAAAAACCCATCCATGACCCTGTACACCTACAAAGGTGATAAGAAGATTGCCCTGAACTGATCCAGTTCTGAGCCGCGCAAAAAAGCCATCTTCGGATGGCTTTTTTCTTGACCCTTTGGCGCGCGTAACGGAAATACACGCTTGGCTCAGCTAAAATACGCCCTGCTGGAGCGGTGGATGAGCGGTTTAAGTCACACGCCTGGAAAGCGTGCGAGGGGTCAAACCCTCCGCGGGTTCGAATCCCGCCTGCTCCGCCAGTGATACATGTCTTGAATCATCCGCAGACATACAAAATCCCGCAGTCTTCCCAATGAAAACTGCGGGTTTTTTGTTTTGAGGCTCGGCCTATTAAGCCCGCTGTGTCTGCACCATTTTCATGGCTGATGAAATCAACGCTGACACTTCCGTCATGTTGCTGGGCACGATGAGCGTGGTCGTGGCATCGGCGGCCACTTTGGAATAGGCGTCCACTGCTTTTTCGGCCACCTTGAGTTGCACGGCGTCGGCGCCACCGGGTTGGCGAATGGCTGCTGCAATGCGTTCAATCGCCCCGGCGGTCGCTTCAGCGACGGCGGTGATGGACTGGGCGTCACCCTGGGCCTTGTTGATCACCGCTTGTTTCTCGCCTTCAGAGCGGGCAATGAAAGCCTCCCGTTCCCCGGTAGCGATATTGATCTGCTCTTGCCGGCGACCTTCCGAGGCGGCAATCAGCGCACGCTTTTCCCGCTCGGCGGTAATTTGCTGCTGCATGGCGTGCAATATCTCTTTGGGCGGCGTCAGATCCTTGATCTCATAACGCAGCACCTTGACGCCCCAGTTCAGGGCCGCTTCATCAATCGCCTGCACCACCTGGGCGTTGATGATGTCGCGCTCTTCAAAGGTCTTGTCGAGTTCGAGCTTGCCGATGACCGAGCGCAGCGAGGTTTGCGCCAGTTGCGAGATGGCCATGATGTAATTGCTTGAGCCATAGCTGGCCCGCATCGCGTCGGTCACCTGAAAATACAGGATGCCATCGACCTGCAACTGGGTGTTGTCACGCGTGATGCAAACCTGGCTGGGGATATCCAGTGGCACTTCCTTGAGCAGGTGCTTGTAGGCCACCTTGTCGACAAAAGGCACCAAAAAGTTCAATCCTGGCATCAGGGTGCCGTTGTATTTTCCGAGCCGCTCGACCACCCAGGCATGTTGCTGGGGTACGACTTTGACCGACTGTGTGACGAATATCACCGCGATCATGAGCAGGATGACTGCAATTTCCATTTAATTCTCCAGTTGATTGTTGGGCTTGTTGTTACCCGGTTATTGGCAAAAATTCACAATTTCCTGACGACCAACCGGCTGCCCTGGACCTCCACGATGCTGTAGATACCAGGGGCAGGCGAGGCGCCAGGAAGGAGTGAGACGCGCCACTGAGCGCCGCGGTACTTGACGCTGCTGGTGCCGTCCGGCTCCCAGGCATCGACATGCACGGTCTCTCCGACATCCAGATTGACATTGTGGTTAGTGGCAGTGGCATCGGTTCTGGAAGTTCTTAGTTTGTAACTGCGCCAGGCCACGACAGAACCACCGCCAACGACGGCCGCCACCACCAACTGCACCGTGGCGGTGGCTCCTGCATGGGCCGCGATGGCGGCGGCGACCGGCCCCAGCGACAACAGGAGCAAATAAAACGTCCCGGTCAACAATTCGACGGCGACAAAGGCGCCCGCAAGCAGCCACCAGATCATTGATTCAGCCATATCCGTCCCAAATTTTGTTGCTATCGCCGCATTTTGAGGCAAAAAACCAGGCGCACAAGGTCCGTGACTTGATAAGTCCTTACACTTCGCGCCTGTTTCCCATTTTTTATCCGTGCGTGGCTGGAGCTCTCAATGAAATTTCGCTTTCCTATTGTCATCATCGACGAAGATTTTCGCTCTGAAAATACCTCCGGTCTGGGTATTCGGGCGCTGGCCCAGGCGATTGAATCAGAAGGACTCGAAGTACTTGGCGTCACCAGCTACGGTGACCTGAGCCAGTTTGCGCAGCAGCAAAGCCGTGCCAGCGCTTTTATTTTGTCAATTGACGATGAGGAGTTCACACCCGGCCCGGATCTGGACCCGGCGGTGTTGGGTCTGCGCCATTTCATTGAAGAGGTACGGCGCAAGAACCTCGATGTGCCCATTTACATCTACGGCGAAACCAAGACCTCGCGCCATCTGCCCAACGACATCCTGCGCGAGCTGCATGGCTTCATTCACATGTTCGAGGACACGCCCGAGTTCGTGGCGCGCCACATCATTCGCGAAGCCAAAAGCTACCTGGAGGGCGTGCAACCGCCTTTCTTCAAGGCCTTGCTCGACTATGCCGAGAACGGCTCCTATTCATGGCACTGTCCCGGGCACTCCGGCGGCGTCGCCTTTCTGAAGAGTCCGGTCGGGCAAATGTACCACCAGTTCTATGGCGAGAACATGCTGCGCGCCGACGTCTGCAACGCCGTCGAAGAACTCGGTCAACTGCTGGACCATGACGGCGCCATTGGCAAGAGTGAACGCAATGCCGCGCGCATCTTCAATGCCGATCACTGCTTTTTCGTCACCAATGGCACCAGCACCAGCAACAAAATGGTGTGGCACCACACGGTCGCGCCCAATGACGTGGTGGTGGTGGATCGCAATTGCCATGTGTCGATCCTGCACTCGATCATCATGACCGGGGCCATTCCGGTGTTCTTGAAGCCCACGCGCAATCACTTCGGCATCATCGGTCCCATCCCCAAAAGCGAGTTCGAACCGGCCGCGATCAAGGCCAAGATCATGGCCAACCCGCTGATTCGGGCGCACCTGCAAGGTGCGGACGCCAGCAAGATCAAGCCCCGGGTGCTGACCCTGACACAATCAACCTACGACGGCGTGCTGTACAACACAGAGACCGTCAAAAACATGCTAGACGGCTACGTGGAGAACATCCACTTTGATGAAGCCTGGTTGCCGCACGCCGCGTTTCACCCGTTCTACGGCACCTACCATGCCATGGGTAAAAAGCGTACGCGACCCCAACACGCCATGGTGTACGCCACCCAATCGATTCACAAACTGCTGGCCGGCATCAGCCAGGCCAGCCATGTGTTGGTGCAGGATTCGCAAACCGTCAAGCTCGACAAGCACCTCTTCAACGAGGCCTATCTGATGCACACCAGCACCAGCCCGCAGTACAGCATCATTGCCAGTTGCGATGTGGCGGCGGCCATGATGGAGCCGCCCGGGGGAACGGCGCTGGTCGAGGAAAGTATTGCCGAAGCGCTGAATTTCCGCCGTGCCATGCGCAAGGTCGATGAGGAGTACGGCGCCGACTGGTGGTTCAAGGTGTGGGGCCCGGACAAGCTGGTGGACGAGGGCATTGGTCGCGCCGACAACTGGATCATCAAAGGTGAATCGGCCAAGGCCAAGGCGGGCGTGAACTGGCATGGTTTTGGCAAGATGGCAACCGGCTTCAATATGCTGGATCCGATCAAGTCCACCATCGTGACGCCCGGCATGGACCTGAACGGCAAGTTCGCCAAGACCGGCATTCCGGCCAGCATCGTGACCAAGTTCCTGGCCGAGCATGGGGTGGTGGTCGAGAAAACCGGCTTGTACAGCTTTTTCATCATGTTCACCATCGGCATCACCAAGGGCCGCTGGAACAGCATGCTGACCGCCTTGCAGCAGTTCAAGGACGACTACGCCAAGAACCAGCCGATGTGGCGCATCCTGCCCGAGTTTTGCCAGAAGTACCCCAAATACGAAGAGATGGGCTTGGCCGACCTGTGCCAGCACGTGCACCAGCTCTACGCCAAATACGACATCGCGCGACTGACAACCGACATGTACTTGAGCGACCTGACGCCGGCGATGAAACCCAGCGCTGCCTATGCCCACATTGCGCTGCGCAAGACCGAGCGGGTCGAGATTGACCACCTGGAAGGCCGCGTCACGGTCGGACTGGTGACGCCTTACCCACCGGGCATTCCCTTGTTGATCCCCGGTGAAGTCTTCAACAAGAAGATTGTGGATTACCTCAAGTTCTCACGCGAGTTCAATGCCCAATGCCCGGGCTTCGAGACCGACATTCATGGACTGGTGGAAGAGCAAGGAGCGGACGGCAAAACCCATTACTACGCGGACTGCGTGCGGGCCTGACGCTGGTCAAGCCTGCGGCGACTCCACCACGGCCACGGCGGTCTGGCTGACGCCGCAGTCCACATAGGAAATCTGGCCCGTCATGCCCGAGGCCAGATCGCTCAGCAAGAAGGCGGCGACATTGCCGACCTCTTCAATCGTGACGTTGCGTTTGAGCGGTGAGGCGCTGGCTGAAATGGCCAGCAGGCGGCCGAAATCCTTGATGCCGCTGGCGGCCAGCGTCTTGATGGCGCCGGCGCTCAAGCCATTGACGCGCATGCCGCGTGGCCCGATGGCGTCGGCCAGGTAACGCACCGAAGATTCCAGCGACGCCTTGGCCAGCCCCATGGTGTTGTAACTCGGCACCACGCGCACGCCGCCCAGATAGGTCAGCGTCAGCAAGGACGCCTTGTCGTTGAGGTAGGGCAGGGCCGCCTTGGCCATGGCCGGAAAGCTGTAGGCGCTGATGTCATGGGCGATTCTGAAGTTTTCACGTGTCAGCCCATCGAGGAAATTGCCGGCGATGGCTTCGCGTGGCGCGTAGCCAATGCTGTGAACAAAGCCATCAAATTTCGGCCAGTGGGCCGACAAGTCGGTGAACAGTTTTTCAATCTGCGCGTCGTCAGCGACATCGCAGTCAAATATCAGGGTGGAATCGAAATCCGCCGCGAACTCCGTAATGCGCTCCTTGAAACGCTCCCCAACGTAGCTGAAAGCCAATTCGGCCCCCTGCTCGTGGCAGGCTTTCGCGATGCCGTAGGCAATCGAGCGGGTCGATAAAACACCGGTGATCAGTAATTTTTTTCCTGTCAGGAATCCCATAGCGTCCTCTTAAGAATAGGCAGGTGAAGCGCCGCCGTATTGGCAACAGCAGTTAGGGCAGAATTGTCGCATGCGAAGTCTGCTGTTTTTGTGGCTGTGGGGAGTTTCCTGTCCGTTATGGGCGGCGCATGGTTACGCGCTATGGGGAGACCTGAAGTACGCGGCCGATTTTGCGTACTTTGATTACGTCAACCCGAATGCGCCCAAGGGCGGCGAATTGCGCCTGGTCAGCAATCTGCGGGTGTCCACTTTTGACAAGTACAACCCGTTCACGATCAAGGGCTCCGCCCCGGCCTACTTGACGGACTTGATGTTTGACTCGCTGCTGACCGGCTCGCTGGATGAAACCGCATCGGGCTATGGCCTGCTGGCCAGTGATGTCGAGGTGGCGGCCGATGGCCTGAGCGCGACCTTTCGCTTGGCGCCGCAGGCGCGTTTTCACAATGGCGACCCGGTGCTGGCAGCCGATGTGAAGCACAGTTTTGACACCCTGGTGGGGCCCCACACCTCGCCGTCGTACAAGAGTTTGCTCGAAGAGGTGGCCGGGCTCGATGTGCTGGATCAGCGCACCCTGCGTTACCGTTTCAAGAAGCCCAACCGGGAACTGCCGCTGACGGTGGGTGGCCTGCCGGTGTTCAGCCGTGCATGGGGCATGGAGAACGGAAAAGCAAAACCATTTGACCAGGTGGTGACCGACATCCCGATCGGCAGCGGACCCTACAAAATTGGCCCGGTCCGGTTTGGCAAGGACATCACCTATGTGCGTGACCCCAACTACTGGGCGAAAGACCTGAATGTGAAGCGCGGCAGCCACAACTTCGAGCGCATCACCGTCAAAATCTACAAGGACAACACGGCCCGGCTGGAGGCCCTCAAGGCCGGTGAGTTTGATTTGATGCGGTTTTTTTCGGCCGGCGACTGGGCGCGCCGGGTCAGCGGCAAGCGATTTGACACGGGGGAACTGGTCAAGACCGAGTTCAAGCACCGTTTGCCGTCGGGCTTTCAGAGCTACGTGCTCAATACCCGGCGCGACAACTTCAAGGACGTGCGGGTGCGCCAGGCGCTCGGGCTGGCGCTGGATTACGAGTGGATGAACCGCCAGATGTTCTACAACTCGTATCAGCGGGTCACTGGTTTGTTCGGCAACACCGATTGTCAGGCCACCGGTGTGCCAGGCCCGCAGGAACTCGCTTTGATGGAACCCTGGCGCCAAGCTATTCCAGCGGCTGCTTTTGGTCCCATGGCGATTTCACCTCGCACCGATGGCGACGCCTCGCTGCGGGCCAACCTGCGCCAGGCGCAAGCCTTGCTCAAGGCCGCCGGCTGGGAGGTGCGTGATGGCGCCCTGCGCAACGCCCAGGGCCAGGCCTTTGAAATTGAATACCTCGATAGCAACGAAGGCGGTGCACGCGTGGTCACGCCCTGGGCGCGCAATCTCGAAAAACTCGGTATCGCGCTGAACTTTCGCCCGGTGGACTTTGCCCTGTACCAGCAGCGACTGCAGAAGTTTGAGTTCGACATCACCTCATTGGCCTATGGCGGCACGCATAACCCGGGGCAGGAGTATGCCGACATGTTTGGCTCCAAGGCGGCCGACCAGGAAGACTCCGGCAACCTGTCGGGCGTCAAGAGCGCGGCGATCGATGCCTTGATTCAGGCCATGACGCGTGCCAAAAGCAAGGCCGAGCTGTTGCCCGCTTGTCGTGCGCTGGAGCGCGTCATCAGCCACAGCCATCTGCTCGTCCCCCAATGGACGGCCGGCACCCACCGCATGGTGTACAACAGCTGGCGCATCGCCAAACCCGAGCTCATGCCGTCCTACGCGCAGGGCGAGACTTGGGCGATCGACACCTGGTGGGCCAAATAGACCATGCTGGCCTACATCCTTAAACGACTGTTGCTGATGGTGCCCACGCTGTTTGGGGTGCTGCTGCTTACCTTTGTGGTGATCCAGTTCGTGCCGGGCGGCCCGGTCGAACAGTACATGGCCGAGGCCAAGGCGGGCCGGGGCAGCAGTGCCGAGGGCGGTGGCTTGAGCTATCGCGGCGCCCAAGGTGTTGACCCGAAGCGGCTTGAGCAGATCAAGGCCTTGTATGGCTTTGACAAGCCCGCCCATGAGCGCTTCTTTCAAATGCTGGGGCAATTTGCACGCTTTGATTTAGGCAGAAGTTTTTTCCAGAACAAGGACGTTTCCCAGTTGCTGTGGGAAAAGTTGCCGGTGTCCATCAGCCTCGGACTGTGGACTTTTTTCATCAGTTACCTGATCGCGGTGCCGCTGGGCGTGGCCAAGGCGGTGCGGGCCGGCTCGCGCTTCGACTTGGTCACCACGCTGCTGGTGCTGGTCGGCTATGCCATCCCCGGTTTTGTGCTGGGGGTGGCGCTGCTGGTCATTTTTGGCGGCCAGCTGCAATGGTTTCCGCTGCGCGGTTTGACCTCCAGCAACTGGGATGAGTTGAGCTGGGGCGCGCGCGTGGTGGACTACCTGTGGCACATTGCGATGCCGGTGACCGCCATGGTGCTGGGCAGTTTTGCCGTCACCACCATGCTGACCAAGAATGCGTTTCTGGAAGAAATCCGCAAACAGTATGTCGTGACGGCGCGGGCCAAGGGGCTCGATGAGCGCCAGGTGCTGTGGAAGCATGTGTTTCGCAATGCCCTGATTCCCATCATTACCGGCTTTCCGGCCGCCTTCATCGGCGCTTTCTTCACCGGCTCGCTGCTGATCGAAACCCTGTTTTCGCTGGACGGGCTCGGGCTGCTGAGCTACGAGAGCGTGATCCGGCGCGACTACCCGGTGGTGCTCGGCACCCTGTATTTCTTTACGCTGATTGGCCTGGTCACCAAGCTGATTTCTGACTTGTCCTACGTCTGGGTGGATCCGCGTGTCAAGTTTGATTAACCCCCCCGAAGCGGCCTGCGGCCGCCTCCCCCCACGGGGGGGCAACGCCAGTGGCCCAGCAAAGCCGGTTCCACGGCGTTTCTCGACTATGCCCCTACCTTCGTCGCTTTTCTTGCCCGCTGTTGCGCATTCTTCATGAGTGGCGTTTCTATGTCACCCATGCGCCGCGCCTGGCTGCGCTTCAAGCGCAACCGTCTGGGCTATTGGAGTCTGCTGGCCTTTTGCACGCTGGTGGCGTTGAGCCTGTTGGCCGAATTGATTTCCAACGACCGGCCGCTGGTGCTCGAGTACCAGGGATCGATCTACTTTCCCTTGGTCAAGGACTATTCGGAGAAGACTTTTGGCGGTGATTTCAATACCCCCACCGACTATCTGGACCCGTTCATCCGCGAGCGCCTGTCCCAGCCCGGCAACTGGGCGTTGTTTGCGCCCAACCCCTACGGACCCAAAACGCTGAATTACTTTGCCAAAGAGCCCAACCCGTCGCGGCCCAGCCGCGACAACTGGTTGGGCACCGATGACCGCGGGCGCGACCTGCTGGCCCAGCTCATTTATGGTTTTCGCGTCAGCGTGCTGTTTGCATTGGCCCTGACCTTCACCGGCACGCTGCTGGGCGTCTTGAGCGGGGCGATTCAGGGTTTTTTTGGCGGCAAGACCGATCTGGCGTTTCAGCGTTTCATCGAGGTCTGGGGGGCCATGCCGGAGTTGTACCTGCTGATCATCTTCAGCGCCGTGTTCGCCCCCAGTCTGGCGCTGTTGCTGATCCTGCTCAGCCTGTTTGGCTGGATGGGTTTGTCGGACTACGTGCGGGCCGAATTCCTGCGCAACCGGCAACTCGATTACGTACGTGCGGCACGCGCGCTGGGCGTGAGCAACTGGCAAATCATCCGGCGCCACTTGCTGCCCAACAGCCTGACGCCGGTGGTCACGTTCTTGCCCTTTCGCATGAGCGGGGCCATTCTGGCGCTGACCTCGCTCGACTTTCTGGGCCTGGGCGTGCCACCCGGCACCCCGTCGCTGGGGGAACTGCTGTCGCAAGGCAAGAACAATATCGACGCCTGGTGGATTTCGCTCTCCACCTTTGCCGTGCTGGTGCTCACGCTGCTGCTGCTGACCTTCATGGGCGACGCCCTGCGCGATGCGCTGGATCCGCGAAAGGCTGAGAGATGACCCCCACGCTTGTCGCTGCGCGTACTGCGCTGCCCCCCGAGGGGGCTGTTCCGCCTAAGGGCGGCCTGTCGGCGGAACTAACCCCCACGCTTGTCGCTGCGCGTACTGCGCTGCCCCCCGAGGGGGCTGTTCCGCCTCCACCGTTATTGACCGTTCGTGGCCTGCGCGTGTCATTTGCCGGCAAGGAGGTGGTGCACGGCCTCGATTTTTCCATTGCCACGGGTGAAAAACTGGCGCTGGTTGGCGAGTCGGGCTCGGGCAAGACGGTGACGGCCCTGAGTCTGCTGCGTCTGGTGCAAAACGCGGACATCAGCGGCAGTGCCCTGTTCGGTCATGGTGATCTGCTCTCGATGCCGGAGCGTGCGCTGCGGGGCATCCGCGGGCAGGACATTGCGATGATTTTTCAAGAACCCATGAGCGCGCTCAACCCGCTGTTCACGGTCGGTGATCAAGTGGCCGAAGTGCTGGAGCTAAAACAGGGTCTGACACGTCCGCAAGCCGCCCTGGCCGCCATCAGCTTGATCGCAGAAACCGGCATCACCGAGCCACAGCGGCGCGCCCGCTCGTATCCGCATCAGCTCAGTGGTGGCCAGCGCCAGCGCGCCATGATCGCCATGGCGTTGGCGTGTCAGCCCAAATTGTTGCTGGCGGACGAACCCACCCACGACTTGGACGTGAACATGACGGGCCAGATAC
>JAKFXU010000356.1 GCA_021731215.1 Rhodoferax sp. | reverse complement strand
CGGTGCAGCCTGTCCTGGAAAAGCTGTTTGAACTCTATCCGCATCTGTTTGGCGCCAACTTTGTGCCGCTCAAGCTCGGAATTTTCCAGGAACTGCTGGCGGCTCACCCCGAGCATTTCGAGCGCGCCGCCCTCAAAGCCGCACTCGGTCTGCATACGCGCTCAACGCGTTACCTGCAAAGCGTCGCCGCCGGCCACCCGCGCCACGACCTGCAGGGCGTCGCGGGCGAAGCGGTGGCCCCGGAGCATGTCTATCTGACCCTGCTTGAATTGTTCCGCCGGCGTCAGGGCCGCAGCGCCGCCGACTTGGGCCCCAAGTTGCGCGCCCAGTTGATCGCCGCCTTCGAGGCCTCGGGCTTGAGCCGCCAGGACTATCTGGCACGGGTCCAGACCCATGATGCCGACGCCACCGCGCTGCTCGAAGAAGCGCTGGCCGAGCGCGACCAGACGCTGGCCCGGCAAGAGGCCCTGCTCAGCGCCTTCGACAGCAGCGGCAAGACGCCCGAAGAGTTTGCCGCCATGTACGGCCTCGACCAGCGCGACGTGAGGGCCGCGCTGGAGCGCAAGCGCCGCCTGTCAGCGCCTACCAATACGTCCTGACGTACGCGCCGGCCGCGCTCAAGGCGCTGCCAAACCGGCGCCCGGGACCGGCGCCAGCAAGGCGCGCAGGCGCGGCAGGGCGTCCATCGCATTGCGCGTGGTCGCTGCCGCCAAATCATCGAGACTGAGGCCACGCAGCGCCGCCAGTTCGGCCGCCATGCCGGGCAACTCGCCCGGTTCATTGCGCCCCTGCGGCTCTCCAGCAGCGCGCTGCTGGGCCGTTTTATAGAGCCAGTGCGGCGGCATGTCGGGCGCATCGGTCTCCAGCACGATTGAATCCAGCGGCAGGCTCACCGCCAAGCGCCGCAACTGCTGGGCGCGTTCATAGGTCAGCGCGCCGCCAAAGCCGAGCTTGAAGCCCAGCGCGATGAAGGCGCTGGCCTGCTGCGCGCTGCCATTGAAGGCATGGGCAATGCCGCGCCACCCAAGCTCAACCGCCCCGCCAGTCGCGGGTTGAGGCGCCACCGCGCGCAGTCCCTTGAGCAAGCGGTCGGCCGAGCGCCGCACGTGCAGGAGCACCGGCAAGCCATGCTTGCGCGCCAGCCGGAGCTGCGCCAGGTAAAAATATTCCTGGCGCTCGCGCAGCGGACTGAGGCACAACTCAGGCACAAAAAAATCAAGCCCGATTTCTCCCACCGCCACCAGCCGCGGGTCCTCCCGGTAACGCGCCAGTTGCGCGTCCAGCAGCGCCAGGTCAGCGTCCTGCGCCTGAGCGACACAGAGCGGGTGTATGCCCAGCGCATAGCTGTCACCGCAGGCATGTGCCAGCCTGCGCACCGCTTCAAAATTGGCCACCTGAACGGCCGGAATGACACAGTGCGCTACATTTTTTGCAGCCGCCCGCGACCTGACCGCGAGCGCATCGGGCTCAAACTCCGCAGCATCGAGATGGCAATGGGTGTCGATCCAGCACGTCATGGCGGCCCATCAGGCAACTGCTGCGTAGGGTGGGCAAAGCGCAGCGTGCCCACCGACATAAAAACAGGGCCATCTTTCAGGATGCACCACTCGCCTGACCTCTGCCGTGCTGGCTTGGCAACTGTGGGCACGCTGCGCTTTGCCCACCCTAGCAGGCAGTGGCACAAGGCTAACCGTGCGCATGGCGACGCAGGGTCTGCGACGGCCGCTCGCCAAACATGGCCTGATAGTCCTGCGAAAAATGGCCAAAGTGCCAGAAGCCGTAGGCGGTGGCGGCCTCGGTGACGGAGCCGACCTGTTTCAGGGCGCGGCGGGCATGACCCAGCCGCACCGCCTTCAGGTAAGTCAGGGGGCTGACGTCGAGCACCTGTTGAAAGCCGTTCTGCAAAGTGCGCCGACTGACGCCCAGATCCTGACAAAGCTGAGCCACGGTAGGGGCCTGGTCGAGCTGGTCCTTGACCCGATTGCAGGCCTGTTGCACCAGCTTCCAGTGGGTTGCGGTATCAACCGGCAAAGTGCGCTCGCAGTTACCCTGTGCCATGCGATCCAGCAAGAAATCGCCTACGGCGGCCATCACCGCCGGGCTGGACAGCAACTCCGGGTTGGCCCGGGCCGACTGAAACAGGCTCAGCAGGTAAGCCTTGAGCTCAGCCAGGACGGCTGGCACCATGCGCAGGGCGCCCGCCTGTGGCGGCAAATCCCAGGCGCCGACATGCTGCTGGACCAGGTCTTCATGGTTCAACCACCCGCGCCCCAATTGCAGTTCAATGCCCAACATGGTGTGGCGGCGCGAGGTTCGAAACTCAAAACCGCTGGGCCCCGAAAACACGTGAAAGGAATCGGCCGCGCAAGGCTTGCCACAAAACAGGGCCGTGCCACTGGCAGCCAGCGGTATGCCAACCGCCAACACATCACGCGGCAGCACGCCAGTCTGCAACACCGACTGCTCGACGCGCTCGACAAACAGCTTGATGCCGCGGCCCTGGAGCTGGCTGATCTCGCCCTGGAACGCGCCAGCACTGAGCTGCAGGTAGTCCTGGTTCCAGCCGGCCAGGGCCGAGGCCTGCTCCTCGGCATCCCCAAAGCGCAGCGCTTCAACACCCGATCGGTTTGCGCCGCCTGGCCCAAGATAGACCTCACTCGGTGACGGGGAACTGGCGGCGTTGACGTGCATTTTTTATTCTCGCAGTTTGCGCGCAACTGGACAGTTCGGGTTTCTACCAAGACCAGGGCGGTCTGCCGCACATCGTGATGCCTTGTTTTGGCAAGCTGCCGATTTGGGATAGGCAAGCACGGCCCAGGTTCATACCATGCCCGAGCTTTCGATCCAAAACCAATGAAGGAGACAGGTATGAGCGAATCTTCCGGGGTCAACTACACCAAGGTTGACCAAAGCTACTTCGACAAACGCGGCTTGCGGCGTTACGCCGGGGTCTGGTCCCTGTGGGCGCTGGGCGTGGGCGCCGTGATCTCGGGCCATTTTTCTGGCTGGAACCTGGGCCTGGCCAACGGCTGGGGCAGCATGTTTCTGGCCACCATCATCATCTCCATCATGTACCTGGGGTTGACCTTTTCGCTGGCGGAAATGTCGCCCGCCTTGCCGCACACCGGCGGCGCCTATTCGTTTGCCCGCACCGCCATGGGGCGCTGGGGCGGCTTTCTGACCGGCCTGTCGGAAAACGTGGAATACGTGCTGACGCCGGCGGTCATCGTCTATTTCATCAGCAGCTACATGTCTGGCATATTCGGCACCAGCCCCGAAACCCTGCCGCTGTGGTGGATTGGCTTTTACATTCTGTTTGTGGGGCTCAATATCGTGGGCGTGGAGTTGTCCTTCAAAGTCACCCTGACCGTCACGCTGCTGGCCCTGAGTTGCCTGGTGGTGTTCTGGATCAGTGCCCTGCCCAGCATTGACTTTGCCAAATGGGCCATGAATGTTGGCGCCGATGGCGCCGCCTTGCCAGAAGGCAACGGCCCCTTCCTGCCCAAAGGTTTTATGGGGGTTCTGGCCTGCCTGCCGTTTGCGGTCTGGCTGTTCCTGGCGATTGAACAGTTGCCACTGGCAGCCGAAGAGTCGGTCGACCCCAAGCGCGACATGCCGCGCGGCATTCTGGCGGGCATCTTCACCTTGATTGTGTCGGCCTTCATGATTTTGTGGCTCAACCCCTCGGTTGCGGGCGTAGGCTCGCACAAGCTGGGCACATCGGGCGAGCCGCTGCTTGATGGCTTCAAGGCCATTTATGGCGACGGCATCGCCAAGGCGCTGGCCACGGTGGCGGTGCTGGGTCTGGTGGCAAGTTTTCACACCATCATCTTTGCCAAGGGCCGCCAGATCTACTCGCTGAGCCGCGCCGGCTATTTTCCCTCCAGCCTGTCGGTGACCCACGGCAGCCGCAAGACACCGCACCGGGCGATGATTACCGGCGCCCTGTTGGCCCTGACCGTCATGTTCATCCTCTGGTTTAACCTGGGTGCCGATAAGGGGGCGGCGGTGATTGGCGGCACACTGCTGAACATGGCGGTGTTTGGTGCCATGTTCTCCTACGTCATGCAAGCCCTGTCCTTTATCTTGCTGCGCAAAAACTTCCCCAATCTGGATCGCCCCTACCGCAGCCACTTCGGCATCACCGGAGCGGTCCTGACGATTGTGATTGCCGCCGTGACCCTGTTCTTCCAGCTCACCGACCCGGTCTATCAGCTAGGCGTGCTCTGGGTGGCGGTCTGGTTCAGCATCGGCATTGCCTACTTTGCCTTGTTCGGCCGCCACCACCTGATCCTCTCGCCCGAGGAAGAGTTTGCGCTCGATCACGCTAAATCGCAAAGCACCTGAGGCGAGCCCCCTTTATTGACTCAACCCCGCATACACCCCCCATGGTTACATCAAAAAGAAAACTCCCAGGCGAACACCCTGCCCTGACCCAGTTCAAACGCGGCGACGCCAGCAAAGTCAAGGTGGCGGTGAGCGACATCGACGGCATTCTGCGCGGCAAGTATTTGCACCGCGACAAATTTCTGGGTGCAGCAGAACCGATTCCGGGCGGCGGCTTCGGCTTTTGCGATGTGGTGCTGGGCTGGGACATGATGGACGTGACCTACGACAACACCCGCGCCACCGGCTGGCAGCACGGTTTTCCGGACGCACTGGCCCGGATCGATCTGAACAGCGCGCGCCAGGTGCCGTGGGACGCCGGGGTGCCGTTCTTTCTGGGCGAGTTTGTCAACAGCGATGGCTCAGCGCACGCGCAGTGCCCGCGCCAGACCCTCAAGCACGTGCTCAAGCGGGCCGAGAAAATGGGTTTCAAGGTGATGACGGGCATGGAGTTCGAATGGTTCAACTTCCTGGAAACACCGCACAGTTGGGCCGCCAAGAAAGGCGTTGAGCCCGAGCGCCTGACGCCCGGCATGTTTGGCTACTCGCTGTTGCGCATGAACCAGAACCGCGAGTTCGTCAACGCCATCATGGACGAGATGCTGGCTTTCGGCGTGCCCATCGAGGGGCTGCACACCGAAACCGGCCCCGGCGTGTACGAGGTCGCCATCGGCTTCAGCGAGGCGCTGGAGCAGGCCGACCGCGCCATTTTGTTCAAGACCGGCGTCAAGGAAATTGGCGCGCGCTTTGGCATCATGCCCAGCTTCATGGCCAAGCCGCATCAGCAACTGCCGGGCTGCAGCGGCCATATTCACCAGAGCCTGTCCGACGGCAAGAGCAACCTGTTTTACGACCCGAAGAAGCCGCGCAAGATGAGCAAGCTGTTCGAGAGCTATCTGGCCGGCCAGGTGGCTTGCATGATGGAGTTTGCGCCCCTTATCTGGCCCACCATCAACAGCTACAAGCGCCTGGTCGACGGTTTCTGGGCGCCGGTCAAGCCGACCTGGGGCATGGACAACCGCACCGCCAGCTTTCGCGTGATCGCCAACACCCCCAAATCGACGCGGCTGGAGACGCGCTGCCCCGGCGCCGATGTCAATCCCTACCTGGCGATGGCGGCTGTCATTGCCGCTGGCCTGGACGGCGTGGAGAAGGGGTTAAAGTTGACAGCGCCGCCAATCACCGGCACCAACGTGGGCGGCGAGAATATACCCCGTGCGCCGCGCACCCTGATCGAAACCACGCGCAATTTTGCGCAGTCAAGCATCGCCAGAGACTGGCTCGGCGACGGCTTTGTCGACCACTTCGCCGCCACCCGCGACTGGGAGTGGCGCCAGTGGCTCGACGCCGTGACCGACTATGAAATGAAACGCTACTTTGAAATCATCTGAACGACCATGACCATCACCAATTTCTCCTTCCCCACCGCCATCAAGTTTGGCGCCGGCGCGCGCCAACTGGTGGCGGCGCATTTGCTGGACGTGGGCTGCCAGCGCCCGCTGATCGTCACCGACCGGGGGCTGGCCGCACTGCCGCTGCTGGCCGAATTCAAAAGCCATCTGAACGGGCTGGAGGTGGCCGTGTTCTCGGGTGTCTTTGGCAACCCGACCTGCAGCCAGGTGATGGCGGGCGCGGCCGCCTTCAAGGCGCACCAGGCCGACTGCATCATCGGTTTTGGTGGCGGCGCCGCGCTCGACGTGGCCAAGGTGGTGGGCGTGGCCGCCACGCACGCGGGCGATATTCTGGAATACGTGTGGGACCACCCGCAGGTGCGTCCGATCGTGAACGGGTTGCCGTATTTTGTGGCACTGCCCACCACCTCGGGCACCGGCTCCGAGGTCGGCCGTTCCAGCGTGGTCAGCGAGAACGACAGCCATTTGAAACGCGTGGTGTTCAGCCCCAAGATCCTGGCCAAAGTGGTGTTTGCCGATCCGGAACTGACGCTCGGTCTGCCACCGTCGATCACCGCCGCCACCGGCATGGACGCGCTGACGCACAACATCGAAAGCTACCTGTCACCGGCCTACCACCCGCTGTGCGATGGCATTGCGCTCGAAGGCACGCGCATCGCCGCTAGCGCCCTGCTGAGCGCCGTGCGCGAGCCCGCCAACCTGCAGGCGCGCGCTAACATGATGATGGCGTCCATGATGGGGGCCATCGCGTTCCAGAAGGACCTGGGCGCGGTGCACTCCTGCGCCCATGCGCTGGGTGCGGCGTGCGACCTGCACCATGGCCTGGCCAACGCGCTGATGATCGACAGCGTGATGGCCTGGAATTTCTCGGCCGCGCCATCCAAGTTTGACGAGTTGGCGCACGTCTGCCGGGTGAGCGGTGGCGGGCTCGCTTTTGTGCCCTGGCTCAAGCAGCTCAAGCAAAGCGTGGGCATCAGCGGTGGCCTGGCCGCGCATGGCGTGAAGCCCGAACATCTGTCACGGCTGGTGGCCATTGCCACGGCGGATATCTGCCACCAGACCAATCCCCGCCCTTGCAGCGCGGCGGACTTTGAGGCGCTGTTCAAAGCGGCCATGTAGCCATGACGGAGCCAGCATCACGCCTCAAAATCGGCATCAGCGCCTGCTTTTTGCATCCGGACCCGGCGCGCTCGGTGTTCGCCAAAAAAACGCTGCAATACCTTGAGCAGTCGATGGCGCACTGGGTCATGGCGGCCGGCGCGCTGGCGGTCATGATCCCCTCGCCCGCTGGCGAAGCGGCGCCGGGCGAGGTTCACTTTGACGACTACGCCCACTGGCTCGACGGCCTGGTGCTGCATGGCGGCGCCGATGTCTGGCCCGGCAGCTACGGCGAGCAGCCGCTGCAAGCGCACTGGAGCGGCGACCGCATCCGCGACGAATACGAGCAAGCGCTGGTCAAGGCCTTTGTCGCGGCCGGCAAGCCGGTGTTTGGTGTCTGCCGCGGCCTGCAACTGATCAACGTCGCCTTTGGCGGCACGCTGTACCAGGACATTGGCACGCAGCGGCCCGAAGCACTGGTGCACCGCAATGCCGAAAGCTACGACTACAACTTTCACCAGTTGGAGCTGGTGCCGCACACCCGTCTCGCCGAGCTGCTGGCCGGCGCTAGCAGCCACAAGATCAACAGCATCCACCACCAGGGCATCAAGGACCTGGCGCCTGGGTTTGTGGTGGAAGCGCGCTGCCCGGACGACGGCATGATCGAGGCCATCCGCCACACCGGCGCGGCCTATGTGGCGGCGGTGCAGTGGCACCCCGAATTTCACCGCCCCGAGCTGGGCACGCTCGACGACAGCCCCCTGCTGCATGATTTTCTAGCGGCGGCGCAAGCGGCCCGAACCCAAACCGGACAGACCCCATGAGCACACTTGCCATCCACAACCCCGCCACCGGCGCCCTGATCACGCAGTTGCCCGCTGACAATGCCAATTCAGTCGCCGCCAAAGCGGCGCAGGCGCGCGCGGCGCAACCCCTTTGGCAAGCCGTGCCCCTGCCGCAGCGCAAGGCCTGCATTGAACGCTTTGCCAAGGCAGTGGCCGCCGAGCTGGACGAGCTCGCCGCCATCATGACCCAAGAGACCGGCAAGCCGATCAAGATGTCACGCAATGAGCTCAACGGCCTGCTCGGGCGCATCGACTTCTTTCTCCAAGAGGTGGAGGCGCAACTGGCCACCGAGACCGTCTTTTCCGAGGGCGGCATGACGGAGCAAATCGAGCACCTGCCGCTGGGCCTGGTGGCCAATATCTCGGCCTGGAATTACCCCTGGTTTGTCGGCGCCAATGTCTTTGTGCCGGCGCTGCTGACCGGCAACGCGGTGCTCTACAAGCCGTCCGAATACGCCAGCCTGACCGGGCTGGCGATTGCGCGGCTCTTGCACGCGGCCGGCATCCCCCAGGATGTTTTCATCGCGCTGGTCGGCGGCGGCGAGGTCGGCGCCGCGCTGCAGGCGCAGAACATTGACGGCCTGTTCTTCACCGGCTCCTACGCCACCGGCGCCAGGATTGCGCAGGCCATGGGCCCGCGCCTGGTCAAGCTGCAGTTGGAGCTGGGCGGCAAGGACCCGACCTATGTGTGCGACGATGCCGACCCGCAACTGGCGGCCGAGTCGCTGGCCGACGGCGCCATGTACAACAGCGGCCAAAGCTGCTGCTCGGTCGAGCGCATCTATGTGCACGAGAAAATTCACGATGCCTTTGTGGCCGCCTTCATGGCCACGGTGGCCGGCTTCAAGGTCGGCGACCCGGCAGCGCAGGACACTTACATCGGCGCCATCACGCGCGCGCCCCAGCTCGATGTGCTCGACGCCCAGGTGCTTGACGCCAAAGCCAAGGGCGCCACCCTGCTGACCGGCGGCCAGCGCCTGAGCGGCCCCGGCAACTGGTACGCACCGACCGTGTTTGTCAACGTCAACCACAGCATGGCGCTGATGCGCGAGGAGAGCTTCGGCCCCATCATCGGCATCCAGAAAGTAGCCAGCGATGAAGAGGCGCTCAGGCTCATGAACGACACCCGCTATGGCCTCACCGCCGGCGTGTTCACGCCCGATGAAGCGCGCGCCAAAGGCTTGCTGGCGCAGCTCAAGGCCGGCAGCGTCTACTGGAACTGCTGCGACCGCGTCAGCCCGCGCCTGCCCTGGAGCGGCCATGGTGATTCGGGCGTCGGCCTGACGCTGTCGACCTACGGCATTCAGGCGTTCACGCGTCCGAAAGCCTGGCACCTGCGCCAGCCCTGACGCGCTGGCAATGGTGGTCCGGGCCTGGACTTGAGCTTTGGCTTTGGTGGATGTGCCGATTTGGGATAGGCAAGCGCGCCTTGCGTTCATACGATGTCAGCCACCCGCGTCAACGCCCAACGCTGGCCGCACACACAGGCCGGCCCGATAAGGATTTACCCTATTGAATAAACACTTGGTTCGTCATAGAAATGATATTCATCTGTCATACAGCCGATGTACTCTTCCCAGTCGATGGGTCGTCCTGACCCTGACTCATTCCGGTCCCACTTTTTCAAGGAAACAAGCATGAAAGCTCAACTTAGCCTCATTGCCGCAGGCATTGTCGCACTCGGCGTGGCTGGCTCCGCGCTGGCGCAGGAGAAAACACTTCGACTGCTGACCTGGGCCGACTACGCCCCGGCCGATGTGGTCGCGCAGTTTGAGAAGGAAAGCGGCTACAAGGTGGAGCTAACGCTCTCCAACAATGAAGAGATGATCTCCAAACTGCGTGCTACCGCAGGGGCGGGCTTTGATCTGGCTCAGCCCTCGCAGGACCGCATCACCGGGCCGCAGCAGGAATTCGGCATTTACAAACCGATGGATTTGAGCAAGCTCAAGGCCGAGCTGTTCATCCCCTCGATGCTGGAGGCGACCAAGAAGAACACCACGCTGGCGGGCAAGGTTTACGGGCTGCCGCACATCTGGGGCACCGATGGCCTGGTGGTCAACACCAAGCTCACCAAAATGGCCGATTATCCTGATCTGTGCCGCGCCGACGTCAAGGGCAAAACCGCCGTGCGCCTGAAACGCCCGACGCTGCTGGCGTTCGCATTCGCTTCCGGCAAAGACCCGTTTGCGCTCTACAGCGACGCCAAAGCCTATGGCGCGCTGATGGACGAGGTCGGCAAGACCATGATGGCCTGCAAGGGCAATCTCAAGTTCTTCTGGGACAACAAGGACCAGTTGCTCAACGGCATGCGCACCGGTGAAATTGTCGGCGCCATGATGTGGGACACCGGCGGCTGGAAACTCAACGGCGAAAAAGCCGAAATCCAGTTCATTGCCCCCAAATCGGGCGCCCTGGGCTGGATTGACACCTTTGCCCTTCCAGCCAAAGGCAAAAATGACGCGGCGGCCTATGCCTGGATCAACTTCAACATGCGCCCCGAGATAGCGGCCCGGGTTGCCAAATCAGCCGGCAACTTCACCGCCTCCAAGGGCGCCGACCTGCTGATGGACGCCAAACTCAAGACCCAGTTTGCCGCCAGCTTCTCTGACGCAGCGTTGAAAAACGTGAAGTGGTACCCGGCGGTGCCGGCCGGCATTGAAGAAATCGAAGGGCGCGTGCTTGACCGCATCAAGGCCGCCAACTGAAAACGGCGCCAGGTTGAGTTCAAGCGACGCGACGCCGCCTTGCGCCGCGGGGGCGGTGCCCTCTGACCTGGAAGCCTCGAATGTGGGCAAACGCTATGGCGACTTTGTCGCCGTGGACGATTTGTCCTTCAACGTCGCGCACGGCAGTTTCTTCTCCATTCTGGGGCCCTCGGGCTGCGGCAAGACGACCCTGCTGCGCATCATTGCCGGGTTTTTGAACCCGGATCGCGGCGACATCCGCATCGGCGGCCAGCCGATGGCCGGCGTGCCACCGAACAAGCGCCCGGTCAACATGGTGTTTCAGCATCTGGCGCTGTTTCCCATGATGTCGGTCGGCGACAACGTCGGCTACGGCCTGGCGCGCCGTGGCGTGCCCGGCGCCGAGATCAAGCGCCGCGTGGGCGAGATGCTGGAGCGCGTCAGCCTGCCCGGCGCACAGCACAAGCGCATTGAACAACTC